>NZ_JBDGDD010000033.1:0-26378 GCF_040909065.1 Ruminococcus sp. RTP21359st1_H3_RTP21359_211015 | reverse complement strand
GGTATCAAGCTCTCCGTCATCGCTCACAACGTTAGCCTCTATACCTCTGAGGACGGTTATCCCGTTTATCTTTCTCGGCAGTATGCCAAGATTGACAAAATGCCAGATATGTGGCGAGTCAGGCATTTTCATGGCATGGTCTGTCATCGCTATGCCTTTCATTCCGTATTTTTCAGCCCACTGGCAGTTCTCTGTTATGGTGGAGTAAGCATGAGTTGAAGCTATAGTGTGCGTGTGCATATCTCCCTGTAAGTGCATTATGATCTATCTCCTATTTAAAAAAGTATATGCGTGTTTTTAGAAATTATCCCAGTTCTTGACCTTGTCTTTCTTGTCCATTTGCAGACCAAGATTCTGCAAAAGTTCAGCGGCAGCGTTATAACCCATTTTCTTCTGACGGTTGTTCATAGCCGCAACTTCAAGGATAACAGCAAGGTTTCTGCCCGGCTTTATAGGAATGGTAAGGCTCGGTATCTTGATTCCGAGAATAGTTGTATACTCATTGTCTACGCCCATTCTGTCGTATATCTTCGTGCTGTCCCAAGGCTCAAGCTCTACGATAAGGTCTATCTTCTCGCTTACCTTTACAGCACCCATACCGAACAAACGTCTTGTGTTGATGATGCCTATACCTCTCAGTTCGAGGAAGTGACGGATATTATCAGGTGAAGAGCCGACAAGCGTTCTGTTTGATGTCTTTCTTATCTCAACGGCATCGTCAGCCACAAGTCTGTGACCTCTCTTTACAAGCTCGATAGCGGTCTCGCTCTTACCAACGCCGCTCTCGCCCACGATAAGGATACCCTCGCCGTATACTTCGATAAGAACGCCGTGGCGTGTTATTCTCGGAGCAAGCTCAACGTTCAGGTAGCCGATAAGTGCGGCGATAAAAGCTGTTGTGCTGTCCTGCGTTCTTGCGATAGGCACGCCGTATTTCTTGGCTATTTCTACCATTTCAGGGTAAAGTTCATGACCTCTTGCCACGATAAAAAGCGGTATCTTAGTGGCGAAAAGTGCGTCTATCCTCTCATATCTTGTTTTCTCATCAAGTGAGGCAAGATAGGCAAACTCCATGTTTCCGCATATCTGAACACGCTCTGCGTTGAAATACTCATAAAATCCCATGAGCTGAAGTCCAGGTCTGTTGCAGTCGTTCTCGGTGACAACAAGGCTGCTGATGTTCTCAGGAGCGTAGATTATCTCCATATTGAGCTGTTTGATTATCTCCTCGACAGTAACGCTGAATATCTCTGCCATTGAATATCATTCCTTTCCAGTCAAATTTTATATTCTAAGTAAACCTTTGTTATACATCTCCTGTGCGGCAAGCATAACGCCTGCTTTGCCTGTTGGGTATGTGATACCGCCCTGAAGCCATGCGGCAAACGGCGGTCTTATAGGAGCGTCTGCTGAAAGCTCTATGGACGCACCCATTGTGAATGCTCCTGCCGCCATTATAACCTTGCTGTCATAACCCGGCATATCCCATGCCTCAGGGGTAACATAGCTGTCAACCGGCGAGCCTTTCTGTATTCCCTGACAGAAAGCCACGAGGTTCTCCTCGTTTTCAAGAAGAATAGATGCAATTATATCCGTTCTTGTTTCTCCGCTCTCAGGAAGGGTCTTGTAGCCAAGTTTTTCAAAGAAACGGCAGGCGAAAACGGAAGTTTTCAGTGCAGAAGCAACCACCTGCGGTGCTAAGAAAAAGCCAAGGAGCATTTCTCTGTTCTGGTTAAGCGAACAACCAACTTCCTTGCCCATGCCAACGCAGGTGAGCCTGTCGGCACACTTTTCCACAAGGTCTGCTCTGCCGCAGATATATCCGCCAGTAGAAGCAATTCCACCGCCCGGATTTTTGATGAGCGAGCCTATTATGATATCTGCGCCAACGCTCAGTGGCTCTTTTCTTTCAACAAACTCACCGTAACAGTTATCCACCATGACGATTATATCAGGATTAGCTTTCTTTGCTGTTTCTGCTATCTTTCCGATTATCTCCACTGTCAGTGACGGTCTGAGAGAATAGCCTCTTGAACGCTGGATATAGGCTATCTTTGCACCAACGGCTTTCTTTGCTATCTCATCATAGTCAGGATACATCTCGTCAACAAGGTCTACCTGCTCATACTTTACACCGAAATCAATAAGTGAGCCGTTGCCCTTTTCACCTCTGATACCGATTATCTCCTCAAGGGTATCATATGGCTTTCCAGTGCAGGCAAGCATCGTGTCTCCGCTTCTAAGCACGCCGAAAAGCGCTGTTGACAGTGCATGAGTGCCGTTCACAAAAGTGTGTCTTACCAAAGCGTCTTCACCGCCAAGTGCCTGAGCGAACACCTTGTCTATAGTATCTCTGCCCATGTCGCCGTATCCGTAACCTGTTGTGCCTTTAAGACAGCCCTCGCTTACACGATTGTCGATAAAAGCTTTCAGCACTTTCTGTCCGTTATACTCGGCATTGCTGTCTATTTTTTCAAACATCTCCCTGCACTCATTCTCTGCCTCGGAGGCAAGAGCCAAAAGCTTTGGGTCTATATCAAATATACATTCATTCATTTTCAATTCTCTCCAATACAAGATCTATTCCGCAGGCTTTAAAGCCTATCTCCTCATAATAGCTCACTCTATGGGGTCTTGCAAACAATCTCACCTGAAAACCGTCCTGCGTGAGCTTTTCACCTATCCAATACAAAAGCTGTCTTGCATGGAATTTTCCACGCTCCTCAGGTATCGTTCCAACGTGTCCCACAAGTGCTACTCCATCTATGATATACTGTATAGTGGCAGTGGTGTAATCACCCAGCAGGAACGACTGTGAAAGTCCTCTTCTTACTCTGTGGGAAGTATCCGTAAGCCACAGCTCATAGGAATTTCTTATTGCAGGAAAGCATGGTGCAAGTATCCTGAAAACATCATCGAGTTTTGGAAGCTCATTCACGTCAAGGGGCGGAATATCGTTTTTCGCAACAAAGCTGAACTCCGTCCTTTTGTCGCCCTTATACTCTGCCTTAGTGAGTTCTGCAAGCTTATCTGAATACTCCGCCTCGAACTCCACTGCGGCAGGCTTATTCATAAGGATAAACCCTGCAAGCTCGCCCAATACCTTATCGTCAAATCTCTTATCCTTGAAAGTCGATATCATCATAGAGGCGTTGAATACTGATATGATACCAAGCTTTTCTCCGCTTTCCTCAACGGCATAGAAATGCAGAAAATCATACCCTGTGCCGTATGCCGCAAAGTGCGACTTTATACGCCTTGTATAATTGTTAGGTTTAAGACCGCTCAGCAGTTCTGAGCTGATCTCTTTGGTTTCATAGATCATTTGTTATAAGTCCTATCCAAGATCAATTTTGTAAGAACATAAGCGTTCTCAAAGTCCGCCTTATTTATCACGCAGCTTGGAGAATGAAGATATCTGCAAGGGAGCGACACTGCGGCTGTCTTTACACCACCACGGGAAACGTGTATCGCACCTGCGTCATTTCCTCCTGCCACCATTGTTTTGGTCTGGCACGGTATGCCGTTCTCCTCTGCCGCAGAAAATGCAAGCTCAAAAAGCTCACGGTCATACATTGTGTGTCTGTCCATATATGAAACAACAGGACCTTTTCCAAGCTCACAAACCCTTTTCTCTCCAGAAGCCGATGGAATATCCGCCGCAGTTGTGGATTCAAGAACCACTGCATAATCAGGCGCAACAGTAAACGCCGCACAGGTCGAGCCACGCAGACCTATCTCTTCCTGCACCACGAAGGTGAAATATGTGTCATACTCCACGCCCTCTTCTATCATTCTGAGCATTATTGCACAGCCTGCTCTGTCGTCTATAGCCTTGCACTTCACGAAGCCCTCGCCGAACTCTACAAAATCGGAAACAAATCTCACGCTGTCCCCAAGGCGCACAAGCTTTAAGGCTTCCTCACGGCTGTCAACACCTATATCTATGGTAAGCTTATCAAAAGGCACAGACTTTTTTCTCTCCTCAGCTGTGAGATTATGGATAGCCTTTCCCCCCACAACGCCTGTGACATTGTTCCTGCCGATTTTGACACGTCTGCCGAAAACAACTCTTGGGTCAACACCGCCGACTGATGACACTTTCAGCGTGCCGTCAGAATTCACATAGGTGACTATCATGCCAACCTCGTCCATATGAGCAGACACCATTATCTTGTTTTTAGGCGTCTTTTTGCCCTTACAGAAAGCTATGACATTGCCAAGGTTATCCACCCTTATTTCAGCTTTATCGCCTATTTTATCTATTATATATTCTCTTACCGCTCCCTCGTCGCCTGAAATGCCGTCAAGGAGGCAGAGGTCTTTCAGTTTATCCAACATAAATATCTACACTCTTTTCAGATATTCTGCAATAAGCAGAGCCGTATTATCAATATCATTTATATCAACTATCTCAACAGGCGTGTGCATATGCTTTTCTGGAATGGATATGGTAACGGCTTTTGTTCCACTTCCGCTCACGCCGATAGCGTCAGCGTTCGTACCTGTTTTTCCGCTCATGACTTCAAGCTGATATGGTATGCCCTTTTCTTCTGCAAGGCTAATAAAGCCATCTGACATCTCTCGTGAAAGGGACGGAGCAATGCCTATCATCGCTCCCTTGCCCATTATGCCGCACTCATCCTCGCTCTCATAATGAGTCTTTGCAAATGAAACGTCAACCACCACTGCATAGTCTGCATTGATATCAAAGGCGGCTGTTTTTGCACCACGTTCGCCAACTTCTTCCTGAGTTGAAAAGCACACTGCGATATTATAAGCTGTCTGCTGACCATTGAGAAGCTCCAAAGTCTTTAGGATAGCCGTACAGCCTGACCTGTCGTCAATTGCTTTAGATGTCACACGGCTTCCTGCGAGCCTTTCGGCTTTGTTTTCTATAAGCACTCTGTCACCAAGGGAAACATACTTTGCTGCTTTTTCACGGCTCGTGAAACCTATATCTATGAAAACGCTGTCAAGGTCAGGTGCGACAGAGCTGTCTTTTTCAAGGTGAGGCGGAGTTGAAGTCACGATGCCCGTGAGCTTTTCTTTGCCGTAAACTGTCACCTGCTGAGCCAAAAGAAGCCTTGTATCAAGGCCGCCGCAGCCTGATATTTTCAAAAAGCCGTCCTCTGTGATGTATGTGACTATCATGCCTATCTCGTCTATATGGGCGTCAAGAAGCATAACAGGCTTGCCGTCCTCCCAGCTTCCAACCTTGCAGATAACACTGCCAAGAGCGTTATCCAAGGTGACTTCGCCATACTTTTCAAGGAGCTTTGCCGCTGTTTTTGCCGCTGAGTCTTCCGCTCCCGATACACCTGCCGCAGAGCAAAGCTGTGACAGTATCTCAAATGTATCCATAATACATATCCCTGCTTTTTATAAAATTAGAGTTCGTTCACAAGTCGCTTGAAATGTCTGCCTCTTGCCTCAAAGTTAGGATAGAGGTCAAAGCTTGCGCAGGCTGGTGAAAGTGTGACAACATCGCCCTTTTCAGCCATTTTTTGAGCAGTAAGAACAGCTTCTTCAAGTGTCTTTACTCTCACTATTTTCAGACCGCTTTCAGGATAGAGTGGGCTTTCTGTAACAGCCTTTTCTATCTTGTCTGCTGTCGCGCCAAGAAGAATGAGTATTTTTACATTCTTGTTCACAGGCTCGGCAAGAGGCTCGAAAGGTATCTTCTTGTCATAGCCGCCTGCGATAACAATAAGCTTCTGATTAAATGAATTAAGTCCTGCGATAACTCTTGTAGGGCTTGTTGCGATAGAATCGTTATACCACTTAACACCGTCTATCTCTCTTACAAATTCAATTCTATGCTCAACGCCACCGAAGTTCTTTGCTACCTGAACTATGCTCTGGATAGATACCTCGCCCCATACTGCGGCGATAGCTGTGAGATAGTTCGCAACGTTGTGGATACCAGGTATCCTTATATCGTCCTTGTGCACTATCTCTGTAGTTCTGCCCTTTTCCGTGTAGCAAAGCATACCGTCGTCATTAAGATATGTGCCTGTCTGAACAGGGTGCTTTAGAGAGAATGTGACAAGCTTTCCTCTTACGAGGTCTGCAAGCTTTATAGTTTCCTCGTTATCTTCGTTGAGTACAGTTCTTGAATAGCCGTTCTGATGAGCGATAAGGTTAGCCTTTGCACCGATATACTCCTCCATTGTTCCGTGAACGTTCAGATGGTTTGGAGTGATGTTTGTGATAGCGGCAACGTTTGGCGACTGTCTCATCGAGATAAGCTGGAAGCTTGAAAGCTCAACTACTGCAACGTCGCTGTCTGACATTGTTTCAACTATAGGCAGAAGAGCCTTGCCGATATTTCCGCCGATATGGACACGCTTGCCCTCGGCTTTGAGCATTTCGCTGATAAGGGTAGTTGTGGTGGTCTTTCCGTCTGAACCTGTTACGCCGTATATCTTGCATGGGCAGAGGTCAAAGAAAGTTTCCATTTCTGATGTAATGGCAACGCCTGCTTTTCTTGCCTTTGTGATAGTTTCATCATTATAGTACATACCCGGTGTTCTGAAAACTATATCGCAGTTAAAGATGATATCAAGATAATGCTCGCCCAATGAGAACTCACAGCCCTTTGCGGAAAGCTCCTCATAGATAAGCTCATTAAATTCGTCCTCTGTCTTTTTGTCGCAGACAACGCATCTTATGCCCTTTGAGAGAAAAAGCTTTATAAGCTCAAGGTGACTTACGCCCGTGCCTATGAACGCTACTCTCTTATCCTTTATTTCCATGAAATATCTTTGTGCTTTTGTCATATCATTAACTCCTTCAATAATTCTGTCAGTCGTGTGCAATATACTGCACACATACCTATTCTATTTTATTATATATCATTTTATCCAAAAACGCAAGGACTTTTTTATATATGCAAAAAAAGTTTACCTGTCGTGCGGTTAGCAAACGTTTACTTGATTTTTGTGTCTAAATGTGCCGCAGTAACAGTGTGTTTTTTGTGAAAAGTGAGAAAAATTTATTATTTGCGAAAAAACTATTGTAAAATCGGGATTTATAAAGTATAATATATGTATATTGGTATGTTTCGTACTGACCTGAGGTCAGACAACAATTAGTATTGGAGGATATGATAATAATGGGTAATGCTGACAATGTATTGTTCGACAATGACTCAAGAGTTGCACCGCTTGGTCTTATTGCTATGGCAGGCGCTTCCGAGCTTGGCAAGAAGGTAGATGGTTATCTTACAAAATGGGCTAATGAAAACGAATTTGTTAAGGATACTTTCCTTGTTGAGGCTGTTTGTCCTAGATTTTCTTCCGGTGACGGCAAGGGCCTTATCAAGTCATCTATCAGAGGCGACGATCTTTTCATTCTCTGCGACGTAGGAAACTATAGCTGCACATACAACTATTTCGGCAGGGAAAACTGTATGTCGCCTGACGATCATTATCAGGATCTTAAAAGAATAATCCAGGCTGCAGGCGGTAAAGCTCACAGAATAAACATCATCATGCCTTCCCTTTACGGTGGCAGACAGCACAGAAGAAACTACAGAGAGTCACTTGACTGTGCAGTTGCTCTTCAGGAGCTTCAGTCTATGGGCGTTTCAAATATCCTTACTTTTGACGCTCACGACCCAAGAGTACAGAATGCTGTTCCTCTTATGGGTCTTGACAACATAATCCCTTCCTATCAGGTTCTCAAGGCAATGTTTAAAAACCTTTCAGATTTCAGACCTGACAAGGATCACTTCATGATAATCTCCCCTGACGAGGGCGCTATCAACAGAAATATGTACTACGCTTCTGTTCTGGGCGTAAACCTCGGTATGTTCTACAAGAGAAGAGATTACTCAACTATCATCGACGGAAGAAATCCTATCGTTGCTCACGAATACATGGGTAATGACGTTGCCGGCAAGGACGTTTTCATTGCTGACGACATCATCTCATCAGGCGAGTCTATGCTGGATATCGCTGTAGAGCTTAAAAAGCGCAAGGCTAACAAGATCTACTGCTATGCTACTTATCCTATTTTCACAAACGGTCTTGAGTCATTCAACAAGGCTTATGCTGACGGCATAATCGACGGTGTATTCGGTACAAACCTCACATACAGAACACCTGAGCTGCTTTCAAGCCCATGGTTCTATGAGGTAGACTGTTCTAAGTACATTGCTTACTTCATTGCATCACTCAATCATGACAAGTCAATTTCACAGGTCATCGACCCACACACAAAGATCGATGCTCTGCTGAAGAAATACGGCATAAAGTAAATTCAATACACAACGATAAAGTTCGGGGCGGACGGCTGTCCCGAACTTTTTTTATATGAGGAGAAGATAAAATGATATTTGCAGGGATAGTTGCAGGGGGCTGTGGCTCTAGGGTAAAGAGTGCGGTTATACCAAAGCAGTTTATAGAGATAGGCGGAGTGCCTGTTATCGTTAGAACAGTGAGAGCGTTTCTTGCAGTGGAGGAAATAGATATGGTTTATGTGGGCATAAAACCTGACTGGCACAAATACACTGACGAGCTTTTTGAACGCTTCGGGATAGACAAAGAGCGTATAAGAGTCATAGACGGCGGAGCTGACAGAAACGGCACTGTAATGAACATAGCCGAGGCAATAGTCGCTGAACATGGTGAGAATGAGGGGGACATAATACTCACCCATGACGCTGTAAGACCGTTCGTGACAGAGAAAATAATAAAGGACAATATCGAGGCGATGAGGGAACATTCCGCCTGCGGAACTTATATGCCTGCGGCTGATACCATAATAAGATCTGACGGCGAAAAGATCAGAGAAACGCTTAACAGAAGCGAGCTTTATCAGGCGCAAACTCCGCAAACTTTCAGACTTGGGGATCTGAGGAGGAATTATTATTCGCTTAGCGAGGAGCAAAATAAAAAGCTGACGGATACTTGTTCTGTGTTTACAGCTTGCAATGAGGATATATACCTTGTCGTCGGGGACGCATTGAATTTCAAGATAACCACAGATAGCGATCTAAGAATGGCAAATGCACTTGCAGAGTTAAATGAGAAATGAGAAATAAATCAAGGCGGTGTCGGAGAACGATCTCTGCACCGCTTTTTTCTATACCCTACCATGCTTTGTTCGGTTTTGAGCATAAATAAGATCACGCCCAAAACGAATATTCTCACAAAGCTTGTCAATAATAACAAACGAAAAGTTTCGCAAAGCTTATCTGTTGTTCAAAAAGTCAATAGCCATGCCTGCAGGCAGTACACCTTTTGTGCATACCTATAAAATATATTAGATATGACTAACTAAGATTGACATACGGCTTCACGCATGGTAAAATAAATGTGGTTAGGAACTACTAACCTCGTGAGAATAGATCATGCAGACTTCTCTATGATGACAAGAGCGAAATGTCATCAGCCCGAATGGTGGTGCGTTCGGGTAGTCTGCATAATATTAAAAAGGAGCTTATATTATGAACTATCTTGAGATCGTAAAAGTAATCGGACGTGAAATTCTGGATTCCAGAGGAAACCCAACTGTTGAAGCTGAGGTATATCTCGCAGACGGAACAGTGGGCAGAGGCACTGCACCAAGCGGTGCGTCAACTGGCGAGTTTGAGGCCCTTGAGCTTCGTGACGGCGATAAGGGCAGATATGGCGGAAAGGGCGTAACAAAGGCAGTTGAGAACATCAACACTGCTATCAATGACGCAGTCTGCGGACTTGACGCTTCTGACATCTATGCCGTTGATAAGGCTATTATAAAGGCTGACGGCACTAAGGATAAGTCAAAGCTTGGTGCTAACGCTATCTTAGCTGTTTCTATCGCTGCCGCAAGAGCTGCGTCTATCTCTCTTGATATCCCTCTCTACAGATTTGTCGGCGGCATTTCAGGAAACAGACTTCCTGTTCCTATGATGAACATTCTTAACGGTGGCGCCCATGCCGCAAACACTGTTGACGTTCAGGAATTTATGATCATGCCTGTTGGCGCTCCAAGCTTTAAGGAAGCTCTCCGCTGGTGTGCTGAGGTTTTCCACGCTCTTGCTGCCCTGCTTAAATCAAAGGGACTTGCTACTTCTGTAGGCGACGAGGGTGGCTTCGCTCCTGACCTTGCAAGCGACGAGGAAGCTATCCAGTATATACTCGAAGCTGTGAAGAACGCAGGTTATGAGCCGGGTAAAGACTTCATGATAGCAATGGACGCTGCTTCAAGCGAGTGGAAAGGCTCAAAGAAGGGCGAGTACGTTCTTCCAAAGGCTGGCACAAAGTTCACTTCTGCTGAGCTTATCGAACACTGGAAGAAACTCGTTGAAAAGTACCCTATCATCTCTATCGAGGACGCTCTCGACGAAGAGGACTGGGAGGGCTGGCAGCTTCTCACTAAGGAGCTTGGCGGCAAGGTGCAGCTCGTTGGCGACGATCTGTTCGTAACAAATACAGAAAGACTTGCAAAGGGCATCAGCCTTGGCTGCGGCAACTCTATCCTTATCAAGCTCAATCAGATAGGCTCAGTTTCCGAAACACTTGAGGCTATCAAAATGGCTCATAAGGCAGGCTACACTGCGATTTCTTCACACCGTTCAGGTGAAACAGCAGACACGACTATCGCTGACCTTGCAGTTGCTCTCAACACTTGCCAGATAAAGACAGGCGCACCAAGCAGAAGTGAGCGTGTCGCAAAATACAATCAGCTTCTCAGAATTGAGGAAGAACTTGGCGAAAGCGCTGTTTATCCACAAATGGGCGCATTTAACGTAACCAGATAGTTTTTTGTCATATATGGATCAAGCTAAAAGCTTGAAAAAAAGCAGTCCACAGGGGCTGCTTTTTTTGTTGTATAATGCAGCGTAGGGGCAATCTGAGGTCGCCCGCTTATCATCATCTGTAAGTAGCATCAGACATAAAAAAATCACGCCCTAACAAAGTAAGGCGTGATCTTGACTAAGGATATCTCCCTAGTGGTGAGCTATCGGGGATTCGAACCCCGGACCCTTTGATTAAAAGTCAAATGCTCTGCCAACTGAGCTAATAACTCATATCGTCCTGCAACGACTTAATTATTATACCAATTTTCCACCCATTTGTCAAGGGGTTTTCGAGAATTTTTTCACTTTTTCCAAACTGCACATATTTATTCCCCATTTGGCATACTTTTATGCGTTTTCTAACAAAAAAACGCCCCTGAAAATCAAGGGCGTTTTATCTGCAAAACTTTAAGATTAGTTTATCTTGTTGCCGCAGTTAGGGCAGAACTGATTTCCAGCCGGAACTTTACCTCCGCAAGTAGGGCAGAACTTTTCACCCTGTGGTGCGGCCTGAGCCTGTGGCTGTGCATATGTCTGCTGTGGAGCGTTCTGCTGTGGAACAGAACCTGCATACTTCTTGAAAAGTGCATAGATGCCGCAGATAACAAGAAGAACAAATGCTATCCAGAACAGTACATACATGAATGTGTAGAAACCGCCATACAGCTTGCTCATACCTGAAAGATAGCTTCCTGCTGCATATGTAACTGCAAGACCCAGAACAACACCTGCACCAGTAGTTACCGGCTTGAGGTACTTGTCAGCAATTTTGAAAAAATCGTTCATTAGAGAATGCCTCCTAATTTAATAATATATATTTATTATACAATCGTTATGTCATAAAGTCAATAGATTCGAGTAAAATTTTTCACTTATTTACGTTTCTATTTGTTTGCTGTAATGACAGAAATAAGCATAAAATCGCTATTTTCTTTACCCTCTGTGTCAATAACTATCTCAACAGTGTGTTCTCCCTTTGCTCCGCTGTATATCTCCTCAAGACAGCAAAGGTCTCCCCAATCCTCGTCAAAGTTTGCGTCAAGAAGAACTTTGTTTTGCCTGTCACCGTCTATGACAGCATATGCAACAGGTGCAGGCTTGTTGATAGTCTTTCTGTATTGCAGCATTATAATACTTCCACTAACGTTGAATTTAATACAACTTCCCTGCTTGTGAGCTATCCAACCACCCTTGAATGGATCGCTCCACTGCTCTGCCGCATGAGTATCAGGCTCAAAGCCCTCCATAACGGGCGAACAGCTATAGTTCTGAAAACGCTGTGCGTCCTCATATCTGCTTGCTGTAAATGGCTCAGGAAGTGAAGGCTTCTTCTCTGCGCCGAGCTTCTTATAGTATGAATATTCTGTATCAAGCAGATTGCAGATAAGATCAGCTATCATCTTGTGACCTAGGTCTGTAGGGTGGAGCATATCCGCTGTGTAGTCTGCAAGGCAAACGTTTCCAAGCTGTATCTCAGGGAAAATGTAGTTTCTTACACTGACGATAGGCAGGTCATAGTGCAGACCGATAGCGTTATGTATACCCTGTGCATTTGTGCCTGTATCGTAAAAAAGATTGTTTATAAGCACAACTGCCTTGACGCTCTCAGCTTTCAGCAGACGTCTTACAAGGCTCTCGTATGTTTCCATAAATAGGGGCGAACTGCTGTCGTTTACCGAAAACTCAACGAAAACAAGGTCTGGCTGTTTGTCAAGGACGTGTTCCTGCACTCTTGCCACCCCAAACTGCGAGGTAGTTGCACCAATACCAGCATTGAAGTAGCTTATCTTAGCGTCAGGAAAATTCGTCTGCCACCATTTTGCACTGCGGTCAACATATCTTAACTCAGTTTTCGTAGCATTACAGCCCATTGTTATCGAGCCACCCAAATAAACAATGTTAAGCTTTTTTTCATTCTCTATCTTTTTGAATACCTGTGGAAGATAACCCATACTGCCGATATTCATGATAGATACGTTTTTGTCCGTCATATCCATTTCTCCTTTTATTTCTATAATGGTCTATTATAGTATTATAGCATTTTTTAAAACAAAAGTAAATCATAACGGGCAAAAATATTTTGCTTTAAGCTACAAAAAGCGGTAATGTTTTTTGTTAAAATCGTGCAATGTAGATGTTGACGAAAAGTAATGATATGTTGTATAATAAAGAATAAATATAAAATATGAAGAAAGAAGTGTTCATAATGCACGATTTTAAGGCACTCTGCCGTCAGGCACACACATTAGTAATATTCAAAAGCTTACATGAAGTTCCTGTCTTTGAAAAGCTACTTGATACACTTGCTGTATGCGAATCTGACAGCGACATGGCTATAGAAAAATACTCAGATTTTGTGGCTGAGCTTTTTGCATATTCGGATAATCTTACAGAATATATGCTCAAACTGGTTCTTGAAAATGAAAACCTTTTTATGCTTAAAAAGGGAGAAGGCAAGGAGACAGGTGCGCTTTTGGAGGAATGTCTTGCAAACGAGCTTGCCGTTATTGAGGAGCTTTCACAGATACCAAGTGACGAGATAATCTCAAAGATAGACTATGACGGCTTTCTGCCGAGATATGCTACACAAAAACTTGACTTCTCGCAGATATATGCCGACCGTATACACGCTATTGGGCAGTACGGATATGGCATTTACTCACAGTATCATGTATTTGTCATAAAAGACGGCAAGATAGTTCCGGTAGAATATCCTGATGACATAAAGCTTTCCGACCTGCACAATTATGAACGTGAGCGTCAGGAGGTCATCAACAACACTCTTGCGCTTTTGAAAGGCAAGCCTGCCAACAACGTTCTGCTTTATGGTGACTGCGGTACAGGCAAGTCCTCAACTGTCAAGGCCATAGCAAACGAATATGCCTGCAAGGGTCTCAGACTTATCGAGCTTAAAAAGAAGCAGCTCCATGAGATACCAGCCATTGTAGAAACGGTAAGCAAAAATCCATTGAAGTTCATTATCTTCATAGACGACCTTTCATTCACAGAGGACGATGATGATTTTGCGGCACTGAAAGCTATCCTCGAAGGAAGCGTTTCATCAACTGCGGACAATCTCTGCATTTATGCTACCTCAAACAGAAGACATCTTGTACACGAGACGTTCTCCTCACGAGAGGGTGACGAGATACACTTCAAGGACACTATGCAGGAGCTTCTTTCACTGTCAGACCGTTTTGGACTTACTGTCACATATCAGAAGCCTGACAAGAAGATTTACCTTGATGTAGTTGAGAAACTTGCAAAGCAATACGAGCTTAAAACTCCTATTGATGAGGTGCTTCAAAAGGCTGAGGCTTATGCGCTTTCGAGAGCAGGACGTTCACCGAGAGTTGCAAAGCAGTTCGTGGAATACATGAAGGGCATGGAAGACTAATAAATATATTCTGACGATATTCAGGAGGAATTATCATGACAAAGCAACCAAAGTGGCTTGACAATGCAGTTTTCTACGAGATCTATCCGCAATCGTTCAATGACACAAACTCAGACGGCATCGGTGATATCAAGGGTATTACAGAAAAGCTTGACTATATCTGCGAGCTGGGGTGTAACGCTATTTGGATAAACCCATGCTTCAAATCACCTTTTGGCGATGCTGGCTATGACGTTGAGGACTATTACACTGTCGCTCCACGTTATGGCACTAACGAGGACTTGGTTGAGCTTTTTGATGAAGCCCACAAGCGTGATATGCACGTTCTCCTTGACCTTGTACCTGGTCATACTGCCGTTACTCACAAGTGGTTTAAGGAATCAATGAAAGCCGAGAGGAACGAGTTCACAGACCGCTATGTGTGGACAGACAGCATATGGGTAGAGCCTGACGGCATGGCTAGTATCCGTGGTATCTCCGACAGGGACGGCTCATGTGCCGTGAATTTCTTCTCACATCAGCCTGCACTTAACTACGGCTATTATAAGCCTGATCCTGATAAAAAGTGGCAGCAGTCTATGAATGACGAGGGTCCGAGAGCCACACTTGAGGCTCTCAAGGATATAATGCGTTTTTGGCTCAGTGCCGGTGCGGACGGATTCAGAGTGGATATGGCAGGCTCTCTTGTAAAGAATGACGAGAACGGCAAAGGCACTATCGCACTTTGGCAAAACGTAAGAGAATTTCTCGATAAGGAGTTCCCATATGCCGCTATGGTATCAGAGTGGGGAGAACCTGACAAGTCAATAATTGGTGGCTTCCATATGGACTTTCTGTTGCACTTTGGTCCGTCACATTATAATGACCTTTTCCGCTGTGAAGAGCCTTATTTCTCAAAGCGTGGCAAGGGTTCGGCTAAAGAATTTGTTGAAGCATACAAAACCAATTATGCCAAGACAGACGGCAAGGGTCTTATCTGTATCCCGTCAGGCAACCACGATATGGACAGACTTGCAAGAACCCTTGATACAGACGAAATGCGTGTTGCATTTGCTTTCCTGCTCACAATGCCGGGCGCACCATTTATCTACTATGGTGACGAAATAGGCATGAGATATGTGGAGAATCTGACATCAGTTGAGGGCGGCTATGGCAGAACTGGCTCACGTTCGCCTATGCAGTGGAACAAGGGGCTTAATGCTGGCTTCTCATCAGCTAAGGCTGAAATGCTCTATGTACCGCTGGACAGCAGTAAGGACAGACCTGACGCTGAAAGCCAATCCAAGGACAGCACCTCGCTTAGAAGCGAAGTCAAAGGGCTTATAAGCTTCAGGCAGAAAAATCCTGCACTGCAAAGCAGGGGCGAGATAGAGTTTTTGTCAAGCGGATATCCTCTGGTATACAGACGTAAGGGCGAGGGACAGAGCATACTGGCAGTCATAAATCCAAAGGACGAAACGACAGAGATCAAAAACGTCAATGGCAAGATAATTTATACAGTAGGTCATGGCGCAAGCCTTGAAAACGGAAAGCTCATTATTAAAGGCTCGGCCGCTGTATTTGTTGAAGAATAAAATAACATAAAAGAGGTCAGGGACACATTTCACATTCCTTGACCTCTTTTGTTATGCCGTCTAAAGTTTATCCGCCGTTGTCAGAGCATACTCCGAAACTCCGTTGGAGTTTTTCCAAAGTGCATTTTAAACCGCTTCATAAAACCATATTCATTAGTATAACCGCACCTCTCAGCCACTTCCCTTACGCTGAGATTTGTCGTTGCAAGAAGCTGACTGGCTCTTTCCATTCGTGCGCTTATAACGTCTGTCATGACGCTCACTCCAAACATTTTCTTATACATATGCTGAAAACTTGACCTGCTTATACCCATATCCCATGCCATGCTGCCTACGTCTGCAATGTCCTCAGGCATTGCATATATGTATGCTCTGAGCTGCATAAAGCGGCTGTTCCTGTCAGTAATAATACAGGACTTCTTGTCTGTACACTTTAGCTGTCTTGCAAGCTTTAACAAAAAGATCTCCATATAGCACCGTGTTACTTCCTCATGCCCCTCTTTCATGAGCTGATACTCATATGCTACCGAGCGTATTATCTGACTAAGCTCATCGATATTTCCAAGGTATACCAGTGCATCTTTAGGAACATCAAGACTTTCAAATTTTTCCTTATCGCCCTGCTCATAATTGAAATACAGCCAATCATCGGTATAAAACTCTTCTGCGGCATGGTATTTCACAGGGGTATCCGGTGAAAGAAGGATAAAAGAATTTTTCTCTGCCCTATGCTCGATACCGTTTATAACGAACACCGATGGTTCTTTTATGAGCAATATAAGGGGACAGCCCACCCCGTGAGGGCAATCCATAATAAAATCTTTTCTATGGCGATAATTATAGCCGACCGAACCCACAAGCATTCTGATTCCTCCCTGCTTTTATCAACTTTATTTTACCACACCGCTACATTCTTGTCAACGAAAAAAGAGCAGACGCTTTGTTCTGCTCTTCTTTCACATAATTCTATAATAGTATTACAATTATCCCCAATAGGTTCTCCAAACATTGAAATAACCCCAAGGAATTTTAAATGAGTAGGCTATCTTACTGCTGTTTGTCTTGTAGCTTCTGTTGCACCAGAAGTAAACATTATAGTCATTAGCAATACCGTTAAGGTGAGTTTTGCCATATACTGCGCCAAAAACAGCCTGCTTTACTCTTCTGGAAACGTTTGAATAATTTGCTCCGTCCCTTGAAAGCTGTGCAGATGACATAAATCCACCGCTCCTATAAATAATATCCTGAACATTGTTATATCTTGCATAGTAGGATCTCCACATTGCATTCTTTGTGTACTTTGCGGCAACATACTGGTTTGCAACACAATCTGCAACATAAACGATAGGCTTATCCCACTCTGAACCTGACATCTTGCCGACCTCATGATAAACTATACGGCACATTGCTTCCCAGCCTGCCTTGTTGAAGTCCATTCTTGCTGTCTTTATTGTCTGTGTCTTTGAGTAAGCAGAAGCGGCAGAGCCATTTACAGCCTTAACTCTGAACTGATATGAAGTCGTTCTCTGAAGACCTGTAACAGTGCAGTTCGTGTTCTTGACTGTCTTGTATTTCTTCCAACTCTTATATTTGCCACCCTTGATGTATAGCTCATATTTTGAAGCACCTTTTACCTTGCTCCAATGCACCTTGATAGTGTTTGTCTGCTTGTTATACGGATGAGTGAACTCACTTCCATAGTTAATCTGAGCTGTCATCTTAGGAGTCGAAAGCTTTGCCGCAGCAGCATCGGCACTAAATCCCTCTGTCATTACCAAAAATGTCATAAGTGCTGCAATAAACATCACTATAACTTTCAGTGACTTATTCTTTGTTGAAATAAAACTTGCTGAATGATCCATTAATAATACGGCTTTACAACGCATACACGCTGCATTGCCAATTCACACCCTTTCTTTTAATTAGCGGCGGTCATGTCTGTGCCGCTATTTAATTTTATTACGGTCGATTAAAATTATGTATCAATCTGTAACGATAACGGTTAAGAAAGTTACAAACTGATTACAAATTACTACACTATTGTAACACGCGCAATTACATTTGTCAAGCTTTTTTATAGTTTTTTTGATTTTTGTTTATAATTTGAAGCAAAGAATATAAAAATTGTACTAATATTTCAGCACATTGAATATTAATTTACTGTATCAGCAAGAGTTCACGCACAATTATCACAAATAAAATATGTGCAGAATATGAACAAAATCAATGGATCAACCACAGAGATCCTGCTGTTTAAAAAAAATCTGTGGGGAAAGAGGCAAAATAATGAAAAAATATTTACCTGAGGGCAAGATCTTCAATAGCCCTGAAAACCGATATTATCTTCAAAGCGAACGAACAATGGCTGAGGCAATGGCTCAGGGGTTGATACTGGAGGGTCATGCTGTGCTTTGTGACAGCGAACACAACATAATAGTAGAGCTTCCCTTTGGCAAAGGAATAATCCCAAGATCAGAGGGCGCAATCGGAATACAAGAAGGCAAAACAAAAGACATAGCATTACTTTCTAGGGTAAACAAAACGGTATGTTTCAAGGTGACAGATATTGTTCACGAAAAGGGCGAGGTCATATGCAGGTTGTCAAGGCGTCTTGCACAAGAAGAGTGCATTGAACGATATATAAGTACACTCACATCAGGGGATGTTATACCGGCAAAGGTAACACACCTTGAGCCTTTCGGGTGCTTTGTTGACATAGGCTGTGGTCTTCCATCACTTATACCAATAGACGCCATATCCGTCTCACGCATCACCCACCCCAACGACAGATTTTTCAACGGTCAGGACATATATGCTGTGGTAAAAAGCTGTGACGAGGACAGGATATGCCTTTCTCACAAGGAACTTTTAGGCACATGGGAAGAAAATGCAGCATTGTTCTCCACAGGAGAAACTGTAGGCGGGATAGTACGTTCCATTGAACCATACGGTATTTTTATAGAGCTTGCTCCGAACCTTGCAGGACTTGCTGAACCAAGAGAAAATGTGCGTGTGGGGCAGGCAGCAAGTGTTTACATAAAAGCTCTTATCCCCGAAAAAATGAAAGTCAAGCTCATTATCGTAGACGTATTTGAAAACAGCGTTTTTCCCTCAAAGATAAACTATTTCATCACCAGCGGCAGGCTCACAAAATGGGTCTATTCCACTAATGAATGTTACAAAAATATATGCTCTGAATTCGTGTGATAAACGTACATATATTTGTTCTTGTAATTTATTTGTACTATAATTTGTACTTGTTTTCACAGCAAAACAAGAGATAAAAAAAGGCATTGGCTTCCAATTGAAGCCAGTGCCTTTTGACTTGTTAGAATCATTAAGAGGATATCACCATAGTTCATTTGGGCATTTAAGTCCCCATTCTTTCCTAAGCTTTGTCATTTCGTTTGCGATAACGCCACAGTCGATAACAGCCCAGTTCAGTTCTCCCTTTTCCATGTGTTAAGCTCCTCTCAGAACGTCTAAAATACCTTATAACCTTCTTTGATATCTCCAGAGCGATAAGCGTCCAACAGGTCACGGAGATCGTTTATCTGCAAAAGCAGTTCCCTTCCCTTGTCGGTATCTGAAATGTTTGCCCGACGGTCAAGTCTTTCCACCATATGTATCTCAGGAGTATGCTCACTCTCTCCTGCAATAAACGGCTTATGCTCCGCAAGATTAAGGCTGTGGGAATCATAAATAAGAGTGTAGCCTGCAATACCGGTGGCTTTTTGATAAGCCTTTGAGATACCGCCGTCAATAACGAACAGCCTGCCGTCTGCCTTGACAGGGCTTTCGCCATTTTTTATCTTCACAGGTACATGACCATTTATGATATGACCACGCTGTGGGTCAAGCCCAAACATTTCAAGTATCTTTCCGCATATCTCAGGTTTCTCTGAAAAGTGATAATAGGCATTATAATTTTCCTTGTGAAGCTTTTTATCTTCAAGGAAATATCGCTCAAAAAACGCCATTTTGTCCTTGCCGTAAAGGGGCGAACGTGCACCGCTCCACAGATACCACAAATGGTCTGCGCAGTTGCTTTTCTCCTCACAAGGCTGTAAGAAATACGCCTTGTTGGCTATTTCGTCAAGCTTATCTAGCATTGCCTTACCCGAATACTGCTCTCCTGCTATACTTAAGCTCAGAAGCTTTCCATTTTCATCAAGAGGTATACAGCCGTGGAAAAGCAAATTGCCGTTTATGGTCTTATACATTGAGCCTTTTGAATATAAAAAACGCATATGTGTGTTGAGCCTGTCGCTGTGCATAAACGAGTTTGCAAGAATCGTCATAAGCTCATTTTCGCCTTCGGTAAGCGCAAGAGGATCGGCAGGGTCAACTGTAGGAAAATTGCCGTCAAGAAGCTTATGAATTTGCCCGTCTATTGTTATAGTGCCGTTTGCGAAGTCCACCATGCTGAAAAGGTCACGGTGAGATAGTTTCCATTCAGGGTGCCGCCTGATAAGCTGTCCCTCTAACTTTAGCTGTATAACTGTGATAGCCTTGTGCATTTTTGCCACAAGCTTTGCATCAACAGGGTCATAGATATTATCATCAAGTGTCTGCGGCATGAAAATTGCGCACTCATCGTTTTTATATGTTTCTCCTGCAAAGACCGCCAGCGCACGAAGATTTAATCCATAGCCGTCCTTGAGAACGTCAAAGTTATTGTATCGCATGGAGATACGGATAACATTTGCAATAAGAGCGAGATTACCTGAAGCCGCACCCATCCACGAAATGTCATGATTGCCCCACTGTATATCGACATCGTGCATTTTCATAAGCTCGTCCATAATAATATCTGCTCTTGGACCACGGTCATATATATCTCCGATAATATGCAGCTTGTCGATAGCTAGAGATTGTATAAGCTCACAAAGGGACTTTATAAAGCGGTCTGCGATTCCAGTGTCAAGAATTGTGGTGATTATCTCATCATAGTAATATTCCTTTACCACATCATCAGTGACATTAAGCAGCTCGTCAAGTATATAGACCATATCCTTTGGTATGCTCTTTCGCACTCTCGAACGAGTATACTTTGCCGACACCGCCTCGCAAACAAGTATCAGACGATAGATAGTAAGTCTGCGCCACTCGTCTGAAAGCCCGTTTTTATCCCGCAAACGCTTTAGCTGCTTGTCGGGATAATAGATAAGATAGGCAAGGGCTTCACGCTCTGCCGAGGAAACTGCTTTTCCTAAGGTCAGGTCTATCTTGTTTTTTATCATGCCCGATGCGCTTTTTAGCATATGCAAAAAGGCTTCATACTCCCCGTGGATATCGCTGAAAAAGTATTCTGTACCCTTTGGCATACTGCGTATTGCAGATAGATTTACTATCTCGCTGGCGGCACTGTCTATAGTAGGAAATTTTTGTGCAAGAAGTAAAAGATATTTTTTGTCCATATGTATTTCTCTCTTTTGGATTTTTTACAACGTCATATTGCTCAGAAAGACCGCAGTTTACGCTACGGTCTTGTCTGAATTTTTTGGGAGATATAAGGAATTATTCGCCGAAACCGTCCTCAAACATTTTAACGAACTCGTCAAGCACAGCCTGCTCGTTTTCGCCTGTTACGATTATCTCTACCTCAGTGTCCTTCTTGATACCTGCTGCCATTATCTGCATAACAGCCTTAGCCTTGATGTCCTTGCCGTTTGCTTTCATCATGATCTCGCACTCAGGATGCTCCTTAGCAGCCTTTGCAACGATACCTGCCGGACGCATATGAAGTCCCTCTGCATTTACTACTTTTACGACCTTTGATACCATAATAGATCTCTCCTTTTCTGAAACTTAATTTATTTATGATTGTTAACATTATTATATTATATTTTCTTATATTTGCAAAGATTATTCTGTAACTTTCCTAAGGAAACCTGCAGGCAATGCGCCAAGAAAGCCTGATGGAACATTTCCGCCAGAAGCAGCAAAAGTTGCACCTGAAACTGCCATTGCTCCGCGTCCCTATATTTTTTCAGAGCGTTTCAAGAAGCTCTGCGATCTTTTCTTTTTGAGCAAGCCCGTCAGAAAAAGCAGTCGCACCGCCAGCGGCTGTACCAAGTTTAAGAGCATATTCATAATCGCCCTGCAATATACCAGCGGTAAAGCCTGCCACCATTGAATCGCCTGCACCAACGGAATTTTTCACCTTACCATTACATACTCCACAGCGATGTATTTCACCGTTTTCGTCAATAAGCATTGCGCCGTCCCCTGCCATTGAGATAAGCACGTTCACAGCACCCATTTCTTTAAGCTTACGTGCGTATTTTTCTATCTCCTCATCATTAGTGAGTGTCACTCCGAACATCTCTCCAAGCTCGTGGTTGTTAGGCTTGATAAGGAAAGGTTTATATTTAAGCACATTGAGAAGCAGGTCTTTTGTTGCGTCCACTACTGTTCTGATATTCTTGTGCGCGAGCCTTTCCAGTATCTTCTCATAAATATCTGAAGGCAGTGAGGCAGGTATGCTTCCTGCAAGGATAAGCGTATCTCCGTCCTGAAGCTTATCAAGCTTTGCAAAAAGCTTATTCACAGCCTCGTCATCTATATCAGGGCCCTGACCATTCAGCTCTGTTTCCTCAGCAGATTTTATTTTCACATTTATACGGGAATTACCGTTTTTGAGATGAACAAAATCTGTATCAATTCCCATTTCCGCTAGTCCGTTTTCGATAGTCTCACCTGTGAAGCCTGCAGTGAAGCCAAGTGCCTTTGACTGAATGTCCAGCTCTCTAAGAACTATAGACACATTTATACCCTTGCCACCGAAATACATCTCTTCCCTATCTGAGCGGTTGGTAGACCCAAGCTTCATTTCCCCGGTATGGACAACATAGTCGATAGCAGGATTGAATGTTACAGTATATACCATTTTACATTACCTCCTTGATATTTGCTTTTGTAAGATATTTTTTGTCTTGAAGCTTGTCGGTGATTATCTTCACACGTCCAAGCTGAGCGAAAGTGACCGCAGATATCTGATCGAATTTAGAGTGATCTGCAAGAATATAAACAGTCTGACTGTTTAACACCACGGTAGACTTCACTCTTGCCTCGTTTCTGTCCGGTGTTGTTATACCACCTGACAACGAAATTCCGTTTGCTCCAAGAAAGCTTTTGGTGAAATTGTAGCTTTGCAGACTGCTGACACATTCAGCACCAACGATAGCCTCCGTTGTGAGCTTTATCTCCCCTGCCGGCATATAGACCTTAAAGCCACGCTGAGCAAGCTTTTTGGCATGAACGAAAGCGTTAGTCACAAAGGTAATTTTCTTATCTGGCAGAAAGTCTATCATATAGCCTGTAGTCGTTCCGGCGTCGATAAAAATGAAATCGCCGTCATCCACAAGAGAGGCTGAAAACCTCGCAATTGCAAGCTTTTCATCGGTAAAAAGCTTTGACTTTGACTCAACGTCCTGTTCCTCCGGATTGAAAGAATGTTCCTCGGCAGATATAGCACCACCATGAACTTTTTTCAAAAGACCCCTTTCATCAAGCACCGTCAAGTCACGGCGTATCGTTGATTCAGAAGCTTTTAAAAGCTCGCACAACTCCAGAAGCTTCACACTTTTATTCTGCTTGACTCTCTCTAATATAATAGAGTACCTTTCCTCTGTAAGCATTTTATCACCTTTTCAAATTTCAATAATGTTTTTGACGTCAATTAAACGATATTGATTGTTTCTGATATTAAAGTAACATATCGTACAGCAAAAGTCAAGCAATTCCGCTCAAAATCATTCACGCAGCATTATTTTGGGCAGTTTTTTAAATTATGAATAAGATGTTTGTGCATTTTAACAGCATTCAATCAAAAGCAGTCAGATAACATCATTTTCGCTTTTGTGACGTTATATTTTTTGCAATTATTATTTGGATATCCATATTACTTTGTTCCTTGCAAGATATTTTGCAAAATGAAATAAAAAAAGCAGTGCTGAGATTTTTCTCAAGCACTGCTTTGCTTTTTTGATTTTCTTATTTTACTGTCTGGCTTACGCACTCAAGCCCTGACAAGGCTTTGCTCGGTGATCGTCACTTACCTTCTGCTAATTTATCGTCGTCGCTTCTTAAAATACAGAGTGCGATAACAAGACCTGTCAAAGCAACAAACACCGCTTTAGTTTCAAGCAATTCCGTGACAAATGCACCCACTGCCGCTCCACCTATAAAGCAAAGGATTATACCATAATACTGCATTGCATTACTAAGCTTTTGCTTATCCTTAGTTTTCAAATACTGAAACAGATTATCCGTACCGCTTCTAAGATTGCCAGTACACATCGTGGTAGCGAAAGGCTTTCCGTCCATTTTCCTAAAACCCTCGACCTGCATTGCACAGGTAAAAGAAACTAGGATATTCGCCAATGTGTTAAGCGTACCAGCAGGGATAAATCCCACAATAGTAAGCACCACAAGCTCCACGCCGATTATGATCCTATGCCAATGTATCCTCGGGTGTTCATTGAATTTCAGCTTCACAGCTTCCACTATCAGCACGCCAAGCATAAAGGACAGTATAGGCATGAGATAAAGAAAGACCTTCAGCCAGCTTCCCTCTTTGATATTGATAGCCAACAACACCATGTTACCTGTCTGCGCATTTGCAAAAACGTGGTCACGACTGATGTAGGTATAAGCGTCAAGATAGCCACCCACCATTGCGAGCATTACTCCAACACCGTAAAACTCAGCTATATGTCTGCCGTTCTTCATTGTGCAGTCCCCAGTGGCTCAAGTTCGTTAAGATCATATGGCGTTTTCTGATAAATGCAGTAGTTGAGCCAGTTTGAATAAAGCAGATTAGCCGAACAGCTCCAATTGAAAATAGGCTTGTTTTCTGGATCATCGTCAGGAAAATAGCTATATGGTATCTGTATAGGCAACCCCTTTTCCTTATCTCTGAAATACTCTTTTGCAAGGGTCTCACGATCATATTCCCAGTGACCGAACAGAAAAAACTGTCTTTGTGTCTTATCTGAAACAAGATGCACACCCGCCTCGTTTGACACTGCCACCACTATAAGGTCGTCCACCTTTTCGATATCTTCACGACGCACCTCAGTATGGCGTGAGTGCGGACAATGGAAAACATCTCCAAAGCCTTTAAGAATAATGCTTTCGGGATAGTCGATATGGTGCTTGAAATTGCCAAACATCTTCTCTTTCAAAGGATATTTGGGAACGCCATAATGGTAATAAAGCCCAGCCTGAGCGCCCCAACATATGTGGATAGTTGAGAAAACATTGGTCTTTGACCATTCAAAAACTCTGCAAAGCTCGTCCCAGTAATCAACGTCTTCATACTCCATTTGCTCAACAGGCGCACCAGTGATGATAAGACCGTCATAACGATTATCACACACCTCGTCAAAGTTCTTGTAGAAAGCGAGCATATGCTCCAAAGAGGTATTTTTTGACATATGACTGCTCATCTGAATAAGGTCAATGTCAACATGAAGAGGTGTGTTGCTCAAAAGACGCAGAAGCTGCGTTTCTGTCGCAATTTTGTCAGGCATGAGATTGACAATAGCGATCTTCAAGGCACGAATATCCTGATGAGCGGCTCTGTCATCGGGAATAACGAATATATTCTCATTTTCCAACGTTTGGAACGCAGGAAGATCATTTGGTATTTTAATTGGCAAAGTATATCCCACCTTTTAATTATACTCTAAAAGATTATTATAACACGATCTCTGTTAAAAATCAACCAAAAGAGAGATTTATTCATATATTATTGAGAAAAAGGGAGCGACCTAAGCCGCTCCCTATGTGTATCAACAGTATATAGATCCGTACAATTATTCGTAAAGTGGATATTTCTTGCAGATAGCGTTTACCTTTTCTCTTATCTCGTCAGCCTTGTTGTCAAAGTCTGTTGCTGTGAGATACATACACTCTGCAATAACGTCCATGTCCTCCTCAACAAGTCCCCTTGTGGTAACTGCCGCTGTACCAACTCTTACACCGCTGGTTACAAATGGCTTCTCAGGGTCGTTAGGGATAGCGTTCTTGTTTACTGTGATGTATACCTCGTCAAGTTTCTTCTCAAACTCTTTGCCTGTAATGTGGAAAGGTCTGAGGTCAACAAGCATAAGATGATTGTCTGTGCCGCCTGATACGAGATTGAATCCTCTGTCAAGAAGTCCCTTTGCAAGAGCCTGTGCATTCTTTACGATCTGCTCACCGTATGCCTTGAACTCAGGCTTGAGAGCCTCGCCAAAGCAAACTGCCTTTGCAGCGATAACGTGCATAAGAGGACCGCCCTGTGTGCCTGGGAAAATAGCAGAATTTATCTTCTTAGCTATATACTCGTTATTTGTGAGTATAAGTCCTCCTCTTGGTCCTCTCAGAGTTTTATGTGTTGTTGTTGTAACAATGTCAGCATATGGTACTGGCGACTGATGGCAGCCTGCGGCAACAAGTCCTGCAATATGCGCCATATCTACCATAAGATATGCACCAACAGCCTTTGCTATCTCAGAAAGCTTCTCAAAGTCGATAGCTCTTGGATAAGCGCTTGCACCTGCAACAATAAGTCTTGGTCTGCACTTGTTAGCCTGCTTGTAAAGAGCCTCATAGTCAATATATCCCT
>NZ_JBDGDD010000032.1:0-27048 GCF_040909065.1 Ruminococcus sp. RTP21359st1_H3_RTP21359_211015 | reverse complement strand
GTCCTATGCGTCCCCTCAAATGGTTTTCGCCTATCGAATTTCTTAATAATAGTGTCCAATATGATTGACAAACCTACGGAAGTTGAAATAGCCATTTGCTTATAGCTCTTGACTTTTTATTAGCATTGTGATATAATAAAAATGACAAAAGGGTACTGCATAAGCCTATTGGCTAAGCGGTTTCTCCCAAAGATTTAGTGAAAAGAAACACCGTTACTTGTGAGATTATTGGCGGTGTTTCTTTTCGTAAGCGTTTGCCAAAGAAAAGTCTATTCGCTCCTGCTGGGATGGAAATTCCTTGCATGGTCTGTTTTTTAGAGTAGAGTGTGGAGGATTTGACGAGTACATTGCATTTATTTCATCACACTTAAAGCAAAGCCCCTTGGTGATAAGCCGAGGGGGTTTATTTATGCTTTAAAATATTCAAGGACAGCGTCCAAGCTGTCCATTTTTTTGTACACCATTGACAATATCTCATCTGTCGGTGCAATAAGATCTGGCACCATTATTGGTATCATTTTCGCATTGTAAGCCGCCTTTATGCCATTGTAAGAGTCCTCTACAGCAACAGTTTTCTCAGGCCTTACTCCCAGCTTCTCACAGGCAAGTAAATATATTTCAGGCTGTGGCTTTGAATGTTTTATCATATCTCCGCCAATAATCACATGGAAATAATCAAGCAGACCTGCTCCCTTTAGATTTTTGATAACCCCTTTGTAAGACGTTGATGAAGCAAGTCCTACCTTTATATCACGCTCTTTAAGATAAGAAAGCAACTCCCTTGCTCCACTTTTCAGAGGCAAACCACGCTCAGCGATAATATCTGCACAAATGACTTTTGCTTCGTCATAAAGTTCGGGTATTGACACTTTGTCACCATATGCGGCTTCTAGGATAGCCATTGTATCAACAGTGCTTCTGCCAATGCACTTCATAGCATTTTCGTGAACGTTGGTCAGACCATATTTCTTTCCAAGGCGCTCCCAGCTTTCAAGACCTATTACTTCGCTGTCGAAAATAACACCGTCCATATCGAATACGATTCCGTCAAGTTCTGATAATTTCAAACCCACCACGCACCTCACTTGAAATACATATACAGATTACATTTTATCATGCCGTTGTAAAGCTTGCGCTTTTTGTCAGCCTTTTTGCCGAAAAACACCTCAAACTCCTCATGTGGGGAGATTATATAGCATGGGTTCTCCTTTGACGGGCAAAGTCTTTGTCCCATTTTCTTATAAAGCTCCTCGGCTTCCTTTATTTCAAGCATACGCTCGCCATATGGGGGATTGACAATTGTTATCGAACCCTCTATCTGGCTGTATTTTGAGATATCCTGCTGTTTTACTGTAAGCTTTGAGCCTACTCCTGCCTTTTTAGCGTTGTTTCTTGTTAGCTCAACCGCTATATCATCAACATCAAAGCCAAATGCCTTGAATGCACCCTGCCTGTCGATAGCGTCCATAGCCTCGGCTCTTGCATTGCGCCACGCTGTTTCAGGTATCTGTGACCACTGCTCTGCTGCAAAATTTCTTCTCAGACCAGGTGCAACTTTCAGTGCCTTGTATGCCGACTCAATAAGAAATGTACCTGAACCACACATAGGATCCACCACAACTGAGTCCGCACGAACTCTTGCAAGGTCAACTATACCTGCGGCAAGTGTTTCCTTGATAGGTGCGTCGTTGGAATTTCTTCTGTAGCCACGCTTATGAAGTCCTACACCTGATGTATCAAGATAGATAGTCGCAATGTCCTTATGGATAGCAAACTGTATCTGATGTTTCGCCGCAGTTTCCTCAAAATAGCTTATGCCATAGGCTTTTTCAAGTCTTTTAACGCAGGCTTTTTTGATTATCTTCTGACAATCAGGGATAGAATGAAGCTTTGAATTAAGGGCATGACCCTTAACAGGAAAAGCGTCCTCCCTGCCGATAAAGTTCTCCAGCGGAAGATTCATAACACCGTCAAAAAGCTGTTCAAAGCTTTCTGCTCTAAAGCTGCCAAGCTCGATAAGTACACGCTCTCCTGTGGCAATCCAAAGATTTGCCTTTGCAAGCACGTCAAAGCCACCTTCAAAGCTTATCTTGCCATCAGTTGTGGTAAGATTTTCTCCACCTATCTTTTTTATCTCATATGCAAGCACGCTTTCAAGCCCGAAATGGCATGGAACGCACATTCGCAGTTTATTTTCCATAATGATTTCCTTTCAAAAAAGCCTCCATAGAGTTATGGAGGCTTTAATTTTAATGATTTCCGCTACAATACTCAGGCTCGTTGGATTTCTTGTAATATCCAGTCGCTGTGCTATAGCATGAATTTGACGCAAGCTTACCTGTCTTTGTGCAGTAGGTGAGCTTTTCAACTGTATCAGGCATTTTGAAAGTCTTGTCAAATGACTTATGCTTCTCATTCTCAGCGATATCGCCAAAAACGTTCTTCCAAATCGCACCGATATTCTGATACTCGTTCGTAGGGATAGTGGCTGGGTTTTCATAACCTATCCAGATACCTGAAACGTAGTCAGGAGTACAGCCTACAAATGAGAGGTCAAACCAGTCAGATGAAGTACCTGTCTTACCGACAAGGTCAGTATTGTTTAGCTTAGCATATCTACCGGTACCGTCCTGCTGAGTTATAACGTTCTGCATCATTCTGTTCATAACGTAAGCGGTAGACTCGCTGATAGCCTGCTTGTATCCGTCGCTCTTTTCATAGATAGCGTTTCCGTCTGCGTCCTCTACCTTTGAAACGTAGGTAACGTCATACTTCTTACCGCCATTGCCGAATATCATATAAGCGCCTACAAGCTCCTCAAGCTTAGTACCATTTGTAAGACCGCCGACAGTTACTGGTGAATAGTCAGCGTCAGAGTCAGCAAGCGTGGTAATGTCAAGCTTTTCCTTAAGGAAGTTATAGGAATAAGCAGGTGTCATTTTTTTGATGAGCTGCGCAGGAAGCGTATTAAGCGACCTTGTGAGCATTTCTACAGTTGTAAGCTGCTGATAAGACCAGTTTGCACTGTCGCCTGTTTCAGAATAGTTTACAGGCCACTTTTTGTCCTTGCCCTTTACCTTAATAGTGATAGGCTCATCAGTGAACAGGGTTGACCATGTCATAAGATCCTGATCCAATGCAGGAGCGTATGAAGCTATAGGCTTGATACAAGAACCTGGTGAACGTTTGGCATCAGTAGCAATATTATAAACTCTCGACTCCTTTTTCTTATCACGTCCGCCAACGATAGCCTTAACATTGCCCTGATAGTCCATGGCAATAAAGCCTGACCACAGAGTATCGTCCTTTTTGTTCATTTCATAGGTGGTGAAATTACTTTGCTTCTGCATTTCCTTCTCGACCTTCTTCTGCATACTTCTGTCAACAGTGGTATATGCAGTAAATCCGCCGTCATAAAGTCTTGCGGAAGCGTCCTCCCATGAAATGCCATAATAGTCAGCGATTATCTGTATCGTCTGATTGATAGCAGCGTCCATGAAATAAGATGTCGGACCCTGATCCTTAGTTTCGTCCTCATAGATAGTTGAGCTTGAGTAGGTTATATCGCCTGTTATTTTAAGCTCATAGTTGAGGGCTTCGTTATATTCCTGCTCAGAAATTGCACCGTTATCGAGCATATGATCCAACGTATACTTCTGTCTGAGCTTGTTGTTTTTCATATTATCATATGGGTTGTTTGCAGCAGGCCAGCTTGTCATACCTGCAAGTGAAGCTGCCTCAGCAAGGTTAAGATCCTTTACGTCCTTGCCAAAATAGAAGTTTGCAGCAGCCTGAACTCCGATGATATCATACTCCTGAGTTGTCAGTGGCACAAGGTTAAGATAGGTTTGGAGGATATCTTCCTTTGTGTAGGTCTTTTCCACGTTGATAGAACGGAAGATCTCTCGTATCTTACGCTCGATACCATGGATAGAATCTCTGGAGTCATCACCCGTGATGTTCTTGATAGTCTGCTGAGTGATAGTCGAACCACCTATCTGTCTGCCGCCGTATATCGGAATGAATACATTGACAAATGAAGCGAACGTTCTCTTGAAGTCAACGCCGTCATGAGAATAAAATCTCTCGTCCTCGGTGTACACAAAAGCGTCCTGAACATACTGAGGGATATCCTCAAGATCAGCCCATACAACGTGCTTATTGCTGTTTTTCAGAGCATAATAAAGGTCATACTCCTGTGAATCCTCATCATCTTCATCATAGTCAGGGTTGACAGACAAAAATCTCGAAATGTTGCTTGTTTCCGTCTTGTCAAGGCTGATAGTTGTTGTGGTATCTGCAAAGTTAAGGACGTAAATAGTCAGAACTGTTGCAAATATAGAACAGGTGATAATGAGTATCAGGAATATCGACAGCAAAGCTGTGCCTAATATTTTGAGAACTCTGACAGCAGGATTAGTGGATCTTTTCTTTTTGCGTTTTTTCACTGCCGTGTTTTTTATTTCATCCATAAATTTAACCTTTCGTCTTTATTTGATCTGATATTATTATACCACATACGAATCAAAAAGTTAAGTCTTTTCGGTAAATCTTTAGTTTTTTCTAAGGATTTTTTGACAGAACAAAGCTGCCGTTATTTCATTGAAAATAAAAAACGAGGGCGATCACTCGCCCCCATGAATTTTATTGCTTATTCAGCGTCCTCAGAAGCCTCGTCATCAGCAGGAAGCAAAGCTCTCATAGACAGGCTGATCCTCTTCTTGTCGAGATCTATCTCTGTGATCTGGCAATCAACTACCTGACCTACAGAAAGGATATCTGCAACATTGTTTACTCTCTGGTTAGCGATCTGAGAGATATGGATAAGACCGTCGATACCGTCAATGATTTGTGCAAAAGCACCAAAGCTTGTGATAGAAACAACAGTAGCCTTAACTACCTGACCTACCTCATAGTTAGCCTTGAAGATCTCCCATGGATTCTCAGAAGCCTTCTTATATGTCAATGAAACCTTCTTTGTTTCGCTGTCGATATCCTTGATAGTAACAGTGATCTTATCGCCAACAGAAACAACGTCTGAAGGGTGCTTGATCCTGTTCCAAGAAAGATCCATTCTTCTGATAAGGCCGTCAACACCACCGAGATCTACGAATACGCCGTAATCTGTGATAGACTTAACTGTACCCTCTACCTCAGAACCGATCTGAGCTGTCTCAAAGAACTTAGCCTGAGCTGCTGCTCTTTCCTCTCTTGCTACTGCACGGATAGAACCAACTGCTCTCTGCTTAGCCTCGTTTACCTCAAGGATCTTGAAGCTTACTGACTGCTTGAGCAGATCGTTAAGATCGAAATCTCTTCTTGGAGCTGCCTGTGAAGCAGGGATAAATACCTTAACACCGTTAGCTGATACGAGTACACCGCCCTTAACAACGTTTGTAACTGTACCTGTAAGTGTAGCGTCAGCTTCCTTAGCCTCAACTATCTTCTGGAAACCAAGAACTGCGTCAACCTTCTTCTTAGAAAGTGTAACGATACCCTCCTGGTCATTTGTCTTAAGAACGATCAGATCGATCTTGTCGCCTACCTTTACGATATCCTCTGGCTTCTTAGTAGGATCATCTGTAAGTTCAGATGCAGGAATATAGCCTGTGTGCTTTGTTCCGATATCTACGGCTACTTCACCGTTATTGATATCGGTGACAACGCCCTCAACCTTCATTCCCGTATGTATTTTTTTCAGAGTCTTTTCCAGTTCCTCCTCAAAATTAAATTCTTCGTCAACATTGTTCAACATTTCACTCATGGTCTGTTGTACCTCCTTGATTATATAAGCCGGCGTCGATGCACCAGCAGAAATCCCGATAAATTTTGCACCTGATAAGTCAATATCACATGCCCTCAGTCCTTCGGCGTCCTCCACAAGCCAACATTTGCAATATTCATCGCATATGGCTTTAAGCTTGTGAGTATTGGAGCTGTGCAGCCCTCCGACTATTATCATTATGTCGGCAGCCTTCGCAAGCTCCGCCGCCTCCTTCTGTCTTTCAGAAGTGGCACTGCATATGGTGTTATACACCACAGCTTCAGGCAGATACCTCTCAAAAAGCTCTTCGCACTTTCTCCACATATTCTTATTATACGTTGTCTGAGCCAGAATTGCAACCTTTTTTGACGAAAAATCTTTCTCTTTCACCAAATTTTCAAAATCGTCACATGAACTGAACACATAACTCTCTCCGCTGCAATGACCTCTTATACCCATTATTTCCGGGTGAGCCTCATCACCTGCGATAAGAATAACGTATCCCTCGCCCGATTTCTCGGCTGCTATCTTGTGTATCCTTGCCACAAAGGGACAGGTAGCGTCAATTACTTCCGCACCTACCTTTGCAAGCTTTTCATACACGTCCAGTCCAACACCGTGGGATCTGATAACAACTGTCTGGTCTTTCGTGACCTTATCCACATCGGTGGAGTAAACTCCTTTTGCTTCAAGGTCAGAAACTACGTTTGGATTGTGAATGATTGGGCCTAACGTTACAACATTATTTCGGTTATCTAATTCATTATACACTATTTTTACGGCTCTGTCTACACCAAAACAGAAACCTGCGGTCTTTGCAACGCAAATTTTACACTTTGTTAACATTTAATGTACCAGCTCCGTGATATTTTTCATGATCTCGTTCTTGATAGTCCTAAGAGAATGAGGGTCGGTGGCTGTAACTCCTATCTCGCAAGGCACTATAGGCTTGCCAAATCTTACAACTACACGCTTTCTGAATTTGAGCTTGCCCTCGAAATTGATACCAACAGGGACCACAGGCACCTGAGCCACAGCCGCCACCAATGCAACGCCTGTTTTGCCCTTTCCTACCTTGCCGTCCTTTGAACGTGTTCCCTCAGGGAATATAACAAGGTTTCTGCCCTTTTCAAGCTTTTCGATAGATGTATCTATGACCTGAGTGTCGCCCTTTCCTCTTGTGACAGGGAATGCTCCGAACGCTTTTATAAGCAGGGTGAAGAACACATTCTGATGAAAAAGCTCCTCCTTAGCCATATAAGAAAGCGGCACTCTTGTTGGCAGTGCGATAAAAACAGGGTCCTGATAGCTTCTGTGATTTGAAGCGAATATATTCCCGCCGTCCTTTGGGATATTTTCCGTACCCTCGAAAGTGATGTTAAAATACAGATGATAAAGTCCGATAACGATATATCTCAGTACTGTGTACCAAAACATATGGAAATGACCAAGCCTGTGTTCTTTTTTCACAGGTCTGACAGGCATTATCTCTTTTATCTTACGCTCTTTTTTTTTAGTCTTGTCGGTTATTACCTTGTAGATAGCCTCAACAGACTCTTCAAGAGTCAACTCAGTAGAGTCCACCTCAACAGCGTCATCAGCCTTTTTCAGCGGTGCTATCTCTCTGTGTGTATCGTTATAGTCACGCTGGATTATATCCTGCAATACCTCGTCATATGTAGACTTGTCGCCCTTTTCCTGAAGCTCCTTGAAACGTCTTTCTGCTCTTGCCTCTGGAGCGGCTGTGAGGAATATCTTCACGTCAGCGTTTGGCAAAACCACAGTGCCGATATCTCTGCCGTCCATAATGATGTTGTTTTCTTTTGCGATATTCTTCTGAAGTTCAAGCAGAAATTCTCTTACCTCAGGTATAGCAGACACCTTTGACGCACCCATGGATATCTCAGGCGTTCTTATTTTGTCCGAAACGTCCTCGTCATTGAGCATTACTCTCTGCCCTGCTTCTGTGTAGCAAAGCTTTATGGATATCTCACCAAGAAGAGGTTTTATCTGCTCAGGGTCAGAAAGGTCTGCACCCTTGCTTATAACATAATAAGCTATAGAGCGGTACATCGCACCTGTGTCTACATATACATATTCAAGCTTTTTCGCTACCGCCTTTGCGATAGTAGACTTTCCTGCTCCGGAAGGTCCGTCGAGAGCCACGTTTATTCCCATATCAAAATCTCCTTATCCTATTTTATCCGCACAGCTATACGCCGTGGAAAACGCTATCTGCAAATTAAAGCCGCCCGTATAAGCGTCAACGTCAAGCACCTCACCGATAAAGTAAAGTCCTTTACACAGCTTTGACTCCATTGATCGTGGGTCTATCTGCGAAACATCAACTCCTCCACGGGTGATGATAGCTTCCTCTACAGGGCGCATACACTTCACTGTGAACGTTAGCTTTTTCACTGTAGAAACAAGCCTTTCACGCTCCTCACGGGTTATCTGATTGATCTTTTTCTCAGGATCGATGCCGCACCTTTTTATTATAAGTGGTATTATCTTTGAAGGCAGCAGTTTGCCCAGTGAGTTCTGAAAATCTCTGTTTGGAAAATCACCGAAATCACGAAGTATCCTGCTGTCAAGCTGTTCATGGCTCAGTGCAGGTTTAAGGTCGATATCCATATAATACCTTGACTTATTCATATCACCAAGGTGAGCAGAAGCCGAAAGCACAAGCGGTCCGCTCAGACCAAAGTGTGTGAAAAGCATTTCCCCAAGCTCGTGGAAAATTGGTTTATCTCTGTCCTCTTCACGAAGCGTCAAAGTACAGTTTCTAAGGGAAAGCCCCATTGCAGAAGCACATTCCTCACGCTCATAAGTGACTACAGGGCAAAGTGACGGAGTTATTGCCGTGACCTTATGCCCCACAGACTTCGCAAGCCTATAACCGTCGCCTGTTGAGCCTGTCCGTGGATAGGACTTTCCGCCAGTTGCAACGATAACGCTGTCTGCGTAATAATCCCCATGCTCGCATTTAAAGCCCTCTGCTCTGTCGTCCTTGATGATAAGCTCTTTTACCTCATCGTCGATAAACTGCACACCACTGTCCTCGCAGGCTTTCACAAGTGCTTTTACGATATCCTTTGCATTGTCGCTCACAGGGAAAACCCTGTTGCCACGCTCAGTTTTAAGCTCCACACCAAGGCACTCAAAGAAGCTCATAACGTCCTCAGGTGCAAATCTGCTCAGAGCTGAATACATGAACTTGCTGTTGCGTGGGATATTTTTCATAACAGTGTCAGCGGTACAGTTGTTTGTGACGTTACACCTGCCCTTGCCTGTTATCATGAGTTTTCTGCCCTGACAGCCGCTATGCTCGATAACAGCAACGCTCTTTCCACGCCAGCCAAGCTGAACTGCGCAGAACATTCCTGCCGCACCTGCGCCTGCTATAACTGCGTCAAATCTTCTCACTGTGTATCTTCCTCGCTTTTTGCGTAAACGTCATACTCAGCCCAAACCTTTTCAAGACGTTCAAAGGTCTGGGACACTCTGTCGATATTTCTTATTGATACCGCAACGATAAGTGCATTTATAAGGCTCAGCGGTGCAACGAGAGAGTCAACGAACGAAGCCATATCGCTTCTTGCAAGAAGCAGACTGTCTGCATACTTTGCGATAGGCGAAGCCTTTGAGTCTGTTATAGCTATAACGTTCGCACCGTTGCTCTTTGCATACTTCAAAGCCTTGACAGTCTGCTTTGAATATCTTGGGAAAGAAATGCCTATCATGGCGTCCTTTTCGTCTATTCTCATTATCTTTTCAAAAAGCTCGGAAGTAGTCGTACTCTGAACGAGCTTTACATGGGGGAAAATAAGTCCCAGATAATAAGCAAGGAACGAAGCGATAGAAGCTGCACTTCTCGTACCCATTATGTAAAGGGTATTGCAGGATACGATAGTGTCAACGGCATTGTTAAAGTCCTCCTTTGAGGTTTCCTCCAAAGTACGCCTTATCTTGTCGATGTCAAGGTTGAGTACCCTTTCAAGCACGTTGTCACTGCTCATAAGGTCGGAAGTGACCTCTATTCTCTGAACAGTTGTAAGCTTGTTTCTCATAAGCTCCTGCAAGCCTTTTTGAAGGGCAGGATAGCCGTCATAGCCAAGCTCTGAGGCAAATCTTACCACAGTTGATTCGCTGACGCCAACGGTTTTTCCAAGCTTCTGAGCCGTCATAAAAGCCGCTTTGTCATAGTGGGAGAGAATGTAGTTCGCAATAAGCTTGTGACCCTTTGACAAGCCTGACAGCTTTTCATTGATAAGCGTAAATAAATCTTTTTCCATTTCTATCTATACCTTTCAGCATATTTTTTAGGCATATCGCATCATACGGTGTTGCCTTAAGCCCACAGATCCTCCTGTAGGGCGAGTATCCTTTTTCTTCTTGCTTCTGTTTTGTCCTTATCCGGGATATAAACGCCGTCCTTTAAGATAAGCACATCACCCTCGTGAACGTCTTTTGTTTCAGAAAGCGGTATATCCTTGTTTTCTCCTTGCTCAGTTTCGCACACGGCATAGCCGTTTTCTATTCTGTCAACTATAAGAATCTCTTCCATATCACTTTTCTCCCTTTTCAGCAGAAACGCTCAGCCCCTCGCCATCTGAGCTGAAAACTATCGTTCCCACATCTGCAGTGACATACAAATGGGAAGCATATTTTTTCAGCCTTGTGACAGTTTCCTCGTGTGGGTGACCATACTTGTTGCCCTTGCCGCAGGATATAACAGCATATCTCGGCATGACCTTGTTAAGAAAATCGACCCCCGAAGAAGTGGAACTGCCGTGATGACCTGCTTTAAGCACCTTTGCAGAAACATCATAACCCTGAGAAAGTATATCTTTCTCCTCAGCGGTCTCGCAATCCCCCGTGATAAGAAAGCTGTTCTCACCGTCTGTTATCTTCACAAGAGTGGAATAGTTATTAAGATTATCATAATCATTTTTTGGTGTGAAAAGCTCCACCTTACAGCTTCCAAGCTCAAATTCCATAGGCTTTGCCTGTGTTATCTTCAAGCCCTTTGCCTTTATGCTTTTGAGCATTTTCTCATATATCGTTGTGGTGGGCGTCATATCAGCCTTGACTTTCGGCATAATGAATTTATCCACCTGAAACTGATCTATTATCTCGCTCATTTCACCAATATGGTCAGCGTGAGGGTGGGTGGCAATGAGGTATTTTAACTCTGTCACTCCCTGCTTTTCAAGATATTTTTCTATTTTATTGCTGTCATCTTTATCGCCGCTGTCAATGAGCATAGCCTCGCCTTGTGATATCACAAGGGTGCTGTCGCCCTGACCAACGTCGATAAAATGCACCTCTGTCTGAGCGTGTTCCGCCGGCTTGTCCTCAACGCCTGCCTTGATAAGCAAGCTGTCGAAAGAAACTAACCCTGTCAGGTCAAGCACTGTAAAAAGCAGCACCACAAAAACCGCTATGAGCGTTACCGCCTTTTTAAGCGGTGCTGTCGAATTTTTCTTTTTCACAGATCTGCCTGCCATGTTATCCCTTTCCGCCTGAGCTATCTTCTTGCCTGCATTTCAGCCCATTCTTCTTTTGTTATGTTTATCTTTCGTGCCTTAGAGCCTTCCTGTGGTCCTATTATGCCCATTTCCTCTATCTCGTCCATGATACGGGCGGCTCTAGGGAAACCAAGCTTTAGCTTTCTTTGCAAGAACGCAGTGGAAGCGTTATTTGTCTGCACGATTATAGATATTGCCTGATTTACAAGGTCATCATCAGGATTTACGGAAACATTATCGCTGCCTGCCGAACCGCTGTCCTTTGGCTGCGGAGTATTCTCCTCCACCTCTGCGATAACTTCGTCGCTGTATTCTGCGGTATGCTCGTTCTTGAGGAAGTTTACAACCTCTCTTATCTCAGAAGTCGCTGCATAGCCGCTCTGCATTCTTATAGGCTTTTTAACGCCAACAGGCTTATAAAGCAGGTCACCGTTTCCAAGAAGCTTCTCTGCACCGCTTTCATCAAGTATAACTCGTGAGTCAACGTTGCTGGATACGCTGAGAGAAACTCTCGATGGGATATTCGACTTGATAAGTCCTGTGAGCACGTCCGCCCTAGGGGACTGTGTTGCGATTATCATATGTATTCCTGCCGCACGAGCGAGCTGTGCAAGTCTTAAAACCGAGTCCTCAACCTCGCTTCTCGCAGCCATCATAAGATCGGCGAACTCATCGACCACAATAACTATCTGTGGCAGCAGGTCGATCTTTGCACGGACTTCGTCCTGCTCCTCGGCAGGCTTATTGCGTTCTTCAAGAACCATGTCGTTAAACTCCTGCAAGTTCTTTACATTGTTCGCCTCAAACATAAGATAACGCTTGTTCATTTCATTTACCGCCCAGCCAAGCGCACCAGCCGCCTTTAAAGGCTCGGTAACAACAGGGATAAGCAAATGAGGTATCTTATTATAAATAGGAAACTCGACTTTCTTAGGGTCGATAAGAATAAGCTTTACTTCGTCAGGCGACGCATGGTAAAGTATAGAAAGTATGATAGAGTTTGTAAAAACAGACTTACCTGAACCTGTTGTACCTGCAACGAGCATATGCGGCATTTTGGCGATATCGCCGATAATGATATTACCCTCGATATCCTTGCCCACTGCAAAGGTAAGCTTGCCCTTTGCTTTTCTGTATTCATCGCTGTCGATAAGCTCACGGAGAGAAACCGTATCTCTATGATCGTTCGGCACTTCTATGCCTATGCACGCCTTGCCCGGCACAGGAGCTTCGATACGAACGCTCATTGCCGCGAGGTTAAGTGCGATATCGTCTGCAAGACCCGTTATCTTCGACACTCTTACGCCTGCTGCAGGCTGAAGCTCATATCTTGTAACGGACGGACCTCTGTGTATGCCCACGATCCTTGTTTTAGCGCCATATGTTTCAAGCGTTTCCACAAGCTTAGCAGATTTCTCTTGTATTTCCTGCTGGACTATCTCGGAAGCCACAGGATTTTTAGCATATTTGAGTATATCCACAGGCGGATAAACGTAAGCAGATATTTTATTATCTTTCTCAAAGAACGTTGTCTGACCGTTCTTATCAACATTCACTACTGGTGGTTTAACAGGCTCGTCCTTGGACTTCTTTTCTTCTCTGCTGTCGCCTATGGCGTTTTCTATTATCTTTTTAAGCTCCTCATTATCGGTAGTCTTAGCCGTTTCTTCAAGCTTTTCATGTGTTATCACAGGAGCTTTCACAGGGTGGACCGGCATATCTATCTTTGAAGCGTCCACCTTGTCGGTAGCTTCTTCCGCCTCTGCAACAGGCACAAAGGCTTCCGCCGCAGTGTCAGGGCCATCATCAGGATAGAACTTTGCAATATCCACTCTGCCGTTACGCTTAGGTTCTTTCTTCTCTCTTGGAGGCTTCGGAGGCTGAGCCGCACGCTCGATACGCTCCTCGTTCACCGCTTCATAGCTCTTTACAAAAGGCTTTGAAATCGCTTTGAGAAGCTGCGGAAGCGTAACATTTGTAAGCAGCATTATAAAAGTGAACGCCACAAGCACGATAACGATACCTGCGCCAACTCTTTTGAAAAGCGAAAGCAAAGGCCAGCCAAGCAATGCGCTTGCAAGTCCGCCACCACGGAGCTGTTTTCCATCATTGAAAAGCCCCACAAGTTTAAGCCAGAACGAACTTCCGTCCACAGAGCCCACTTGGATTATCTGAGCCATGCCACTTATAAGAAGCATAAGAACGCTGCCCTCAACGACCTTTGCTATGACCTTGTTGTGGGTCACATCTGAGGCTATCATAAGTGCAACATAGATGATCATAGGTGCAAACAGAAATACTGTCACGCCGAAAAGTCCTCGGTTCAGCTCATGGAGCCATTTCCACAAGCCATCCCCCTCCACGAACGTGATAAGCAGTTCAAGTATGCCGAAAAAGAAAAGTATGTAAGACCAGAAGCGTCTGTTCTCTCTTTCTCTCACTGCTGTCATGGAATTTGACTGTGGCGGCTTGCTCTGAGGCTTTTGCTGTTTTGTATTCTTTTTTGCAGCTTGCGCAGGCTTTTGTGCGGGCTTTTTCTTTGCCACTGTCTGCTTTGGCGCAGGCTTTGAGCCTTTCTTTTGAGCTGCCATTTATTTTACCATTCCTTTCGGTATTTGTCTTATTTAAGCAAATAAAGGCAAAATGTTATTTGCCTTTATAACCCACAAAAAAGCCTGAAAACAGAATTTCAAGCTTTTTCACAGAAACTGTATTATCTTATGTCATTACTTTGCAAAGGATATAGGGTGACCCATGCACATCTCGATAAATGAGATAACAAGAACTATGACGCCAAGCACAAGGGTATAATAAGCAAACACCTTGAATTTATCCGTTTTAACGAGCCAGTTTACAAGCTTGATAGCACAAAGTCCCACAAATGCGGCAACTACAAATCCAACTGCACAGCTAACCCAATCTATATCAGTATGTGTTGAAACTGCGTCCTTGACTTCAAGCAGACAGCTCATAAGTATAACAGGTATGCCCAGAATGAAAGAATACTTTACCGATGTTTCTCTGTTCATGCCTGAGAAAAGTCCTGCTGAGATAGTCGAGCCTGATCTTGAAACGCCGGGCAACAGTGCAACTCCCTGAAAAAGTCCGACCGTTATTGCGTCCTTATAAGCTATATCGCCCTGAGTCTTTTTACCCTTCACACAGCGGTCTGACATAAAAAGTATTGCCGATGTATAAAGAAAACAAAGACCCTCTGCAAAAATGCTTGAATCCTCTGCAATGCCCTCAAACCAACCCTTAAATGGCAGGAACGGTACAAGGCAGAAGCAGGAAACTATTATCATAACTATCATACGCCTTGGAGGATTCATATTTTTAAGAGTGAACTTGCCTGTAAAAATATCCTTTATCATAACGCCAAGCTCTTTTATCATATCCCATATTGTCTTCCTGAAAGCCACAAATACTGCTACCAGCGTGCCAAGGTGAAGTATCGCCGAGAAAAACAAAGCTCCCTCTCCGCTGTTTCCTGTAAAATGCTGATACAGTGAAAGATGTCCTGAACTTGAAACTGGAAGAAACTCCGTCAAGCCCTGAATTATAGCCTGAAAAATCGCATTGATGATACCCATTGCTGTCCTCCGAAATTTTGTTGTTTGTCAGAGATAAAAGCCGTCACGGCTGAGATAATGTGCCGGGTCTGTGTCCACAGCAGTATCATCATCCTCAAACTCTTCTCCGATATCTACGTCAGTCCTGAATACGTCATAAAGGTCGATTATTGTCTGAAACATTTTCAGCTTTCTCCTTTTCAGAACTGTTTTCTATCATATCATAAAGGCAGTCTATCGCCTCGGAAAGCCCTCCGAGCCTGTCGATAAGCCCCTCTTTTACAGCCTGCTCCCCGTCGATAACAGAACCAACGTCCATTACAAGCTCGCCCGTTGACATCATAAGCTCACGGAAACGCTCAGGCTTTATGGCTGAATTATCGCACACAAAGCGAACTATCCTTTCCTGCATTTTGTCAAAATAAGAAAGCGTCTGAGGTACTCCCAGCACAAGCCCGTTCATTCTAACAGGGTGTATGGTCATTGTGGCGCTTGGCACTATAAATGACTTTTTCGCACACACCGCCAACGGCACGCCTATGGAGTGACCTCCGCCCACAACCATTGACACAGTAGGCGTTTTCATACTAGCAATAAGCTCTGCAATGGCAAGTCCTGCTTCCACATCTCCGCCCACAGTGTTGAGGATTATCACAAGCCCCTCTATGCTCCTATCCTGCTCGATAGCCACAAGGGCAGGTATGATATGCTCATACTTGGTGGTCTTGTTTTGTGCAGGCAAAATATAATGCCCCTCCACCTGACCGATAATGTTCAGGCAGTGTATAACGTGCTTTGCGTCTGGCAATGTGACAGAACCCATTTCCTTTATCTGCCTTATATCCTCAGCAAGCTTTTCGCTCTCTACATTTTCTTCTTGTTCAGACACTCAGATACCTCCCGTTCTTCATTAGTAACTTTCGTCACAAGAGAAGTATTTGCAGTGTTCATTGAAAATATGCAGGAAAACCGCCACACCTTTAATATAATAGCACAAGTTCTACCTAATGTCAACAACTTGCAAGAGCTAAAAAAAACAATTTTGCAGGAATTTTACGCTATCCTGCAAATTATTTATAAAAAGTTTAAATCTATTTTTGATACTCCTCAGCAAGCACCTGTTCACACCAAAGTATAAGATCCGCGAAATCTTCCTTGTCAAGATAGGAGAAATACTTGTTCACAGCCTCACCCTCAGCAGCTTCTATGGTGTCCGTCAGGCAATAGCCGTCAGAAGAAATAGTTATCTCTGTTTTGGTGTTCTCTTTAAGTCCTAGAGTTATCTGTATAAAATCAAGTCCCGGATCTTTAGACGGCGCCGTCCTGTATGAAGCGTTTCCAAAGCTGTCTATCATTTTCACAAGCTCGTTGTAATCATCATGATCGGCAAGATAGCATTCTCCGTATTCTCCGCCTACTTTCACACAAACCTTTGCATATGCGCCCTCGTAGATATCATAATTATAAAAGTCATCAAAGCAAGCATAGTATATGCCGCCATTCTTTGTGAGCTTGTAAAAGCCTTTGTACGCCTTATTTGTATCTATGCTGTCGGCTGATATCTTCTCAACAGAATTCCACTTATCCGAGCCGTCTGATGACACAACATTTTTACCGTCAGGAATCATAAGTGAATAAACAGCGTCCGTGCCACTGTCATCAGCCTGCGACTCATATGTATAAAGGCTGTCAGCGGAGAATTTCTTATGCTTATAGTCACTTAAATTTCCGTCGCTGTCATATTTCATATACTGCATAGGAGCGTTGCGCTCTTTATCATAAGAAAGCTGTAGAATACCATTGCTCACCACAGTTATTTCAGTGTACTCATCAGCTTCAAGCACAACGTTTCCCGACTTGTCAAGAAGTCCCACTGCTCTGCCGTCACGATAAGTGAAGAAAAGATCCGCAAGAAGCTTTTCACATTTATATTCCTCAAAAGGCTGCTCCTCAACCTCGGCAACATACTGAGTGCTGTCAAAGCTTGTATAAAGCTTTCGTGTAAGCTCGTCAAGGCTTTTTATTTTATTCAGAAACTCCGGAAATTTGTATTCCTTGACCTTCACATTGCTTGGTTGAGCTGAGTCGCTTGTCTTTATCTGAGACACCGCAGACGACTGTGTTGTTTCTTTGTCTTTTTCACAGCCGAACATAGAAATTGTCAGCATCAATGCAAGCGCAAGAGCCGCACATTGTTTTCTTTTTGTCATCGTTATCCCCTCGTATTTTATTTTGTTATCTCACAGCACGAGCCGTTACACTATATTATAATACACAAATCTGATTTTTGCAAGATATATTAAAACTTTTTATTCTTTATCATAGCAGTATGGTAATACGCTAAATGTTATAAAAGTGTTAAATGTTTAAAAGTGCCTTTACATATAGAATGTTTTGTGCTATAATATCCTAGTGGCAGTGTTGATTTTAATAAATATCTGCTACTAATTTTGCTGTTTTATGGCAAGGAGGATAAAATTAAATGGTTAGAGCGATTGTCGGCGCAAACTGGGGCGACGAGGGTAAGGGCAAGCTTACCGATATGCTTGCTGAAAAGTCTGATATAGTAGTAAGATTTCAGGGCGGTGCTAACGCAGGACATACTATTGTAAATCACTACGGAAAGTTCGCTTTGCACACTTTGCCTTCCGGCGTATTTTATGATCACACAACAAATATTATCGGCAACGGTGTTGCACTTAATATCCCTGTATTTTTCAATGAGCTTAAAAAGGTAACTTCCGAAGGCGTTCCAATGCCTAAGATACTTATTTCCGACAGAGCGCAGATGGTAATGCCATATCACGTTTTGTTCGATCAGTACGAAGAAGAAAGACTCGGAAAGGCAAGCTTCGGCTCAACAAAATCGGGTATCGCACCTTTCTATTCTGATAAATATGCAAAGATAGGTTTCCAGGTACAGGAGCTGTTTGATGAGGAAGCTCTCAAGACAAAGATCAAGAGAGTTCTTGAAACGAAGAACATTCTTCTTGAACACCTTTATCATAAGCCTCCTATCGACGCTGATGAGCTTTTCAATACTCTTATGGAGTATAAGGAAATGGTAGCACCATACGTTTGCGACGTGTCTGCATTCCTTTGGAACGCTATCAAAGAGGGCAAGAACGTTCTTCTTGAGGGTCAGCTTGGCTCACTGAAGGATCCTGACCACGGTATCTATCCAATGGTAACATCTTCATCTACACTGGCAGCATATGGTGCTATCGGTGCAGGTATACCTCCTTATGAGATAAAGACTATCGTAACTGTTGTTAAGGCTTATTCTTCCGCAGTTGGTGCAGGTGCATTCATTTCTGAGATATTCGGCGATGAAGCTGACGAGCTGAGAAAGAGAGGCGGCGACGGCGGAGAGTTTGGTGCAACAACAGGCAGACCTAGAAGAATGGGTTGGTTCGACTGCGTTGCAACTAAGTATGGCTGCCGTATCCAGGGCGCAACAGATGTTGCTTTCACAGTAGTTGACGTTCTGGGCTATCTTGACAAGATACCTGTATGCGTAGGCTATGAGATAGACGGCGAGGTTACAACAGACTTTCCTACAACAAGAAAGCTCGAAAAGGCAAAGCCTGTTTTCGAAGTTCTCGACGGCTGGAAGTCAGACATCAGGGGAATCAAGAAGTATGAAGATCTTCCTGAAAACTGCAAGAAGTATATCGACTTCGTTGAAAAGCATATCGGCTTCCCTATCACAATGGTTTCAAACGGACCAAAGAGAGAGGACATCATCTACAGAGAAAGCCCACTTTCAAAGTAATTTCAGATATCACAAAAGGCTGCGGCAAAAAGTCGCAGCCTTTTTCATTTATAGTGTAAAAAAACGAATGATCGGCACGTCGCATTTCTGCGAAACAGAAATTTAGCCGCTCCCCTACAACTAACGTAGATATCGTTGATTTGGTACAGGTATGATATTAAACACTAACTAAGTGTAGTTCTACATTTTGGCTTTATTGAGAAAATAGAGGATATCTTTTGGAGAATAAGCTTCTACCGCTCCGTCACGGAGAAGCGCACACTGTCCTGCGTATTTCTCGCTGAAAATGTCATGAGGCGGTATAACAAAAACGTCTTTATTCTGGGATAAAGCATGATTTACAGTATTCAGCGTGCCGCTGCATATTCCTGCTTCAACCACAAGAACGCAATGTGAAAGTGCCGAAACAATGCGATTTCTTATACGAAAATTCTCAGGAACAGGTCTTGCCTGCGGAAAAAATTCTGATATGGCTACCCCATGTGTTGCTATCTCACGCTTGAAGCCCGTCCTGCCACGAGGATAATCATATTCTAGCCCACAGCCCATAACAGCTACAGTGCTTCCTCCTGCACGCATCGCACTGCGGTGTGCGGCAGTGTCGATACCCATAGCAAATCCGCTTATGATATTTACCCCACGTTCTGCAAGAAAGCTTGAAAATTCCTCCGCCACAGCTACAGAATAATCGCTTGGTTCTCTAGTGCCGATAATTGCAACGCTCTTTTCAATAGACAGACAGCTTACATCGCCACGGCAGAAAAGCACAGCAGGTGGACATTCTATCTGTTTCAACCGTTCAGGATAAAGAGGATCGTCAGGGGTGAGGATATATATACCCTTTTTCTCGCAGTATTCAGCCACCTGTTTCGCCTGAAAGAACGTACAGCAGGCTATCTTTTCAGCCTCCTGCTGAGTAACATATCCACAGCGCAGTGACAATAGATCATCGCACATTTCTTCAACGCTGTCATAATATGACATAACGTCCCATAAACGCTTGTCCGCAGGTCCGAACGCAACATCGAGCCACAGCCACAACAGCTTTCTGTCTGTATTTTCAAGCATTTTTCCTGCACCTCCAGTTGGCAGATTTCTTTTAATCTTATTGTATCATATTTTATTGTTAAAAACAACAAAATTTTATAGCATTTTGGTTAAATCAAAGGATTACTGTTGAAAAGGGCAAGACCATATGTTATAATGAATATTGAAAATTTGAACTTGAAAGGATCGTTGCTTAATGATAAACAAGCTTGACCTCAGCGGAGAGTGGCTGCTGTGTCTTGACAAGGAATGTAAGGGTACTGACCTTGTTTTTGATGATACAATAAACCTTCCAAACACCACTTCCAACGCTAAAAAAGGCGAATACAATACTGAGAGAGAAACAGGCTTTCTTACAGACACATATAAATTTGAGGGCTTTGCATGGTTCAGAAAAAACGTTGACTTCTCTGCTCTGCAATGTGAAAATCTTAAACTTTATCTTGAAAGAACAAGAATAACTGAACTTTATATAGACGGCAAAAAGATAGGCAGGCAGGAGAGCCTTTGCACTCCGCACATCTATGACCTGAACGAGTATATCGGTACTGGCGTGCATGAAATGACTATCTGCGTTTCAAATGTTGGCTACAAGACCAAGGGCGGACACCTGACTTCACCTGACACTCAGACCAACTGGAATGGTATCACAGGACGCATCGAGCTTATAGGCTACAAAAACGCCCACGCTGAAAATGTTATGCTTTGGTGCGATATCCACAACAAGACAGTAAGAGTAACAGCCAACATAACAGGCGGAAAAAGTGGAAAAGCTGTCATAAGTGCAGAGAGCTTCAACAGTGAAAAGAATCATACACCTGCTGTGCAGAGCTTTGAGTACAAAGACGGCAAGCTTGACGCTTTATACAAAATGGGCGACGATTGCCTGCTTTGGAGTGAGCATGAGCCTAATCTCTACAAGCTGAGAATAGATATCGACGGCGACATGAGCGAGCATATCATCGGTATGCGTGAGTTCAGGACTGAGGGCGGAAAATTCACCATAAACGGCGAAAAAACTTTCCTCAGAGGAAAGCATGACGGCATGATATTCCCTAAGACCGCTTTTGCCCCTACCGACCTTGAGGAATGGCTGAGGATAATGAAGATATCAAAGTCATACGGCATGAACCACTACCGCTATCACACCTGCTGTCCCCCTGAGGCTGCTTTTATCGCTGCGGATATGCTTGGAATTTATATGGAGCCACAGCTTCCTTTCTGGGGAAATATCACAGAAGAGGGCGAGGAGAACCACAATCAGGAGGAGCAGGATTTCCTCGTTGAAGAGGGCTTCAATATGCTGAAATTCTTCGGCAATCACCCTTCCTACTGCATGATGTCAATGGGCAACGAGCTTTGGGGCTCAAAGAAGATACTCAACGATATCATAGGCGGCTACAAGAAATTTGACAGCAGACACCTTTACACACAAGGTTCAAATAATTTCCAGTGGTTTCCTAACGTTATAGAAAATGACGATTTCTTTGTTGGCGTAAGACTTGCAAACGACAGGCTTATAAGAGGCTCATACGCTATGTGTGACGCTCCACTTGGTCACATTCAGACTGACAAGCCTGCGGCAAATCACGATTATGACAGCATTATAAGACCTAAGAAGCAGGCAAGCTCCACGGAAATTTCAGAGGACGGCACTGTTCAGATACAGTACGGCACGACCATGAAAACTGTCAAGGCAAGCGAAGCTGACGCAGATTTTATCCCTGAAGTGCCTATCGTTACTCACGAAATAGGTCAGTATGAAACTTATCCGAACTTCAAGGAGATAGAGAAATACACAGGATCCCTTAAAGCCAGAAACTTTGAGGTATTCAGAGAAAGACTTGAAGAAAAGGGTCTGCTTCCGCTGGCTGAGGATTATTTCAAATGCTCAGGCAAGCTTGCTGTGCAGTGCTATAAGGAAGAAATGGAGGCTGTTTTCCGTTCAAGACTTCTCGGCGGTTTCCAGATACTTGATATTCAGGATTTCAGCGGTCAGGGTACTGCCCTTGTGGGTGTGCTTGACGCATTCATGGACAGCAAGGGACTTATCACAGACAGCGAGTGGAGAGAGTTCTGCAATGATGCTGTTGTAATGGCGCGTTTTGACAGCTATGTTCTTGAAGCTGGCAGCAGTTTCAAGGCGCACACAGAACTTTGCAATTACAGACCTGACCTTAAAGAAGGCAAGCTTATTTGCACTCTCACTCTTGAAAGCGGCGAAGTAATCGGCAAGGTGGAAAAAGATTTTGTATCAGAAGGCAACTACACTGACATTTGCGATGTAGAGTTTACTCTCCCACAGGTCACAAAGAACACAAAGGCTGTGCTTGCACTTGAAATTGAGGGTACTGACATACGCAATCACTATGACCTTTGGGTGATACCGACAGTTGAAAAGACAGATATAAGCGGCGCATACATTTTCGACGAGGTGAACGATGAGGCTGAAAGTCTGCTGAAACAGGGCAAGACAGTGCTTATCGTTCCTGACCTTTCAAGGCCTGACAATTCTATTGAGGGCTTCTACTGTCAGGACTTCTGGTGCTATCATATGTTCTGTATCATCTCACAGATGATGAAAAAACCTGACCCTGTTGGCACAATGGGACTTCTTATCGACACCGAACACCCTGCTCTTGCAGGCTTTGCAGGTAAAAAATACTCAACGCCACAGTGGTGGGAGATAGTTCAGAACTCACGCTCGGTTATTCTTGACGACTTTAAGGGCGAGAAAAATGTTATCGTGAGAACTATCGACAACTTTGACCGCAACCACGATCTTTCACTCCTCTACGAGTATGAAAAGGACGGCGGCAAGGTGGTAGTTTGCTCATGCGATTTTGATAAGCTTTCACACTCCCCTGAGGGACGTGCGTTCATAAAGTCTGTTGTTGACTATGTAAGAAACTAACAGAATATTTATTGCTAAGGGCTGTACTGTTTTGCGGTACAGCCCTTATTATGTTTGTGCTTGTTGCATAAAACGTCCGCAAAACATTTGTCTGATATAACAAAAGTGCCGACACTACAGTGGCATATGGTTCACTTATTACGAAAAATGTGTTATAATTTAGGTGTATGTTATACAGGAAGGTGATGTTAAGTGCCAAAAGTAAAACGTTATAAATACAAGAATATTGCAGCGGCTCTTGCCATACTGCTTTTGATCATTCTGGGAATATCTACATCGTGCAGTTCAAAAGCTGACAGCCCGAAGAAAATTTCCGACAGCTCGTCAAACTCCTCTGCGGTCAAGGCTGACAGCAGCAGTAAAAAAGCTGTAAAAAAGCTTACGGGCAATTATATGTATGTTACCGCAAAAAACAAAACTGATATGGTAAATGGAGATCTTATTCTCGTTAATGGCGACCACTCATTCACCGGTACAGTGAATAACACAGACACAGTTTATTCCTATTTGTTCGACAAGAACGGAAGTCAAATAATGTCCACCAGCAGCACTCAACTTACGGCTAAAAAAGAGACCTTTGAAGCCTTTGGCAAAATGGGAAATGATTTTTATGCTGACAAGAAGATATCAACACTTATGATAAACACAGCTATGCCTGCGGAAGATGATGAAGACAGCAGCTCTGCCTGCTACGAGCATGACACTGGACTTGCCTTTGACCTGCATCTTTATGATGCAAGCACAGGCGCATATCCTGAGTTCACAGGCGAGGGAGATTATAGTTGGATATCTGAAAACTGCTGGAAATACGGACTTATCCTCAGATACCCAGAGGACAAAGCTGACATCACAGGTGTAAGCCCTATGGCTTATCATTTCAGATATGTGGGAATACCTCACGCTGAGATAATGACAGCAAACAAGCTTTGCCTTGAAGAATACATAGATTTTGTCAAGGACTATACATTTGAAAAACCGCTCACATTCACGGCTTTTGATGACACTGAGTATTCAGTTTACTACGTTGCCGCAGACAAGGGCAGCACCACGAACGTGCCTGTACCACTTGACGACAGCAACAATGAGCGTCCTAACACTATCTCAGGCAACAACGTTGACGGTTATATCGTCTGCGTGAATATGACAGAAAATGCAGCACCTGCTGACTCGTCCTCTCAGACAGACCAGCAGGCGGCTACAGAATAAATTTTTCGGAGGAAATAAAATGCTTAAAGAAACAGTAGAAATAAAAGTAGATTATGAAAAGGCTGGCGTTTCGAGCGAAGGCTGCGCACCTGTGCTTGATTGCTATTACAACACACTCACTGAGGAAATAGGCAGAAAGAAGCACAAGGCAATTATAATCTGCCCGGGCGGAGGATATGATTGGTGTTCTGAGCGTGAAGCTGAACCTGTTGCATTCAGATTTTTGGGTGCAGGCATATGCGCATTTGTGCTAAGATACTCATGCGTCAAGAAAAGATTTCCTACTGACGCTTTGGAATGTGCAGCGGCTGTCAAGTATGTTAGAGATAATGCGGAGAAATTTGACATTGACCCTGACAAGATAATAGTATGCGGTTTTTCAGCAGGCGGACACCTTGCGGCAACAATGGCAAACTTCTGGAACAGCGAGCTGCTCACAAAGCCTCTTGGCTGCGATCCTGAGGACATCAAGGTAAACGGCTCTATCTTGGGCTATCCTGTTATCACATCCGACCCTGAATACACTCATGAAGGCTCAATACTCAATATTATTGGCGAGGAAAAATCATCGGAGCTCAGAGAGCTTGTTTCAATGGAGAAGAGAGTATCGGAGAACACTCCTCCTACATTCATCTGGCACTGTGCTGATGATGGCTGTGTAAGGGTTGAGAACACACTTTGGTATATGTGCAGTCTTTCAAAGTATCACATTCCATTCGAGAGCCACATTTATGAATACGGTGGACATGGACTTGCATTGTGCGACGAAACCACTGCCACATGGGAAGGTCACTATCAGCCGGTGGCGGCTCATTGGGCAGAGGCAGCTATTGATTGGGTACATAGGCTATAAAAATATGTTGCGTGTGGCAACATAATTAAGCTAAAAAAATGACTCACATCAATTTGATATATACTCATATAGACATTTTCAAAGAACTAATATGAATGACCTATATAGTGAACTATGAACAGAACAGGTAGATACCTCAATTGAGTTATCTACCTGTTTTTATTTATCCTTTTCTCCTCACTCGTATGATCTGTTAAGAAGTTGGATATGTTTTGACGTGAGTCATTTTTTATCAAGAATATTGAGTATCCCTCGGGATATATGTTAAATCTGTTGGTTATCCCCAAACTTCTTCGGCGATCTCCTTAACAAGAGCAAGCTTTGCCCACTGCTCCTCCTCTGTGAGCTTGTTGCCTATCTCGCAGGATGCAAAACCACACTGCGGGCTAAGGCAAAGTCTGTCAAGTGAGATGTACTTTGCAGCCTCGTGGATACGGTCGATAACAGCCTGCTTGTCCTCAAGCTCAGGCTTCTTTGATGTGATAAGTCCGAGGACTACCTTCTTGTCGCCGCTTACTGCCTTCAAAGGCTCGAAACCGCCTGAACGCTCATCATCAAATTCAAGATAATATGCGCTTACGTTCTCGCCTGCAAAAAGTGTTTCTGCAACGCTGTCATAAGCACCGCTGCTTGCATATGTTGAGTGGAAGTTACCACGGCAAACGTGAGTTGTGATAACAAGATCCTCAGGCTTGCCCTCGATAGCAAGGTTGTTTATTCTCAGCAGAAGTCTTTTTATATCCTCAAGTCCTGCGTCGTCAACTCCAAAAATAGCCTTTGCATTAGGGTCAACTATCATGCCCCACGAGCAATCGTCAAGCTGAATGTTGCGGCAGCCAGATGCGTAAAGGTCAGCGATGACTTTTCTGTAGCCCTTTGCGATATCCTGAACAAGCTCTTCTGTATCGTTATAATACTTCTTTGTGTTCTCCAGTGCGAAAGGCATTATCATCTGCTCAAGAAACTGTGCAGGTGCAGGGATAGTCTGCTTTGCGACTGTGTTCTCGTCCTCGAGAGCCTTAACGAATTTAAAATGCTCAACAAATGGGTGGTCGCCAACTGATACCTTGCCTGTAAGGTATGTATCGTCTATCATTGCGGCTTCGCCATGGAATGGCAGACCTGTCTGTGTCTTGCTGTGACCAACTCCGTTGAAGCCCCACATAAAGTCAAGATGCCATGTGGCTCTGCGGAACTCGCCGTCTGTGATGATATGATAGCCAGCCTTTTTCTGCTTTGCAACGAGATCAAGGATAGCCTTATCCTCTACCTCTTTAAGCTGCTGGACTGTGATAGCGCCCTTTTCAAAATCTGCTCTTGCCTTTTTCAGATAGTCAGGTCTGAGAAAGCTGCCCACAAAATCGTAGCGGCATGGTACTTTGATATTATTGCTCATTTTTATTACCTCTTTCATTTTATTATAGTTTATTTCCTATTAGTTTGCTGGTATTTAGTATAGCACGAAAAAAGGCGATAGTAAAATATTTATTTCTGTGGAATAGATATAGTTTCAGACTATAGCGAATCGAATAGTTTGCTTGACTTTGGGGCATATGGTGTGGTATAATGAATAATACGATATAATTAGACGATAAATCGAGATTAGATAAACAAAGGTATGTAATATGATAAAAATTGTGTGGTCAATAAAAGATATAAATAAATATCAAACAGGAAACTTACCCGATAATGCAATAAAGATAGAAACGCCTAAGAGCGTCGATGAACTGATGAAAAAAGCGTTGCCGATAGCTGTAATTCTATGTGTTTTACTTTTTGCCGCTATGCTTGGTAAAACCATTGTGTGCAAGGTGGTCGTGATCTCTCCAATATTTATTCTGGTGGGATTTGCTTTAGGCTTTTTATTGTTGATAATTCACGAGTGGTTACACGGAATCGTTTATCCTAAGGACGCAGATGTAACAATAGGAAGAATTAAAGGAAAGACAACATTTGTGGCATTAGCATCATATCCATTAAAACGAGATAGGTTTATATTGATGTGTCTGCTGCCTTTTGTTCTTGGGGTGGTTCCTTTTATATTATTTTTAATCAGTCCTGCCGAATTTAGAGTATTTAATGGATTGAATTTTGGAATGGCGTGTATGGGTATGGTTTCGCCATTTCCAGATGTTTATAATGTCCTTACCATTCTAAGGCGCTCTGAAAAAAACGATTCAATAATGTTCTACAAAAATGATATGTACAAGATCTCTTGAATTTCCAGACTAAGCTTTACCCATATATTCCACCGATACAGCCCCCTCTGTATCGGTATTTTTCTGTCCTTACCGCCTTCCATCGCCCCAATTGTAGGTTTGTCAATCATATTGGACACTATTATTAAGAAATTCGATAGGCGAAAACCATTTGAGGGGACGCATAG
>NZ_JBDGDD010000031.1:0-28170 GCF_040909065.1 Ruminococcus sp. RTP21359st1_H3_RTP21359_211015 | reverse complement strand
GCTCTGCCGACTTCTTCCGAGCCTGCCCCTCGTCCATACGCTGCGTAAAACGCTCCTGCTTCGGGAGTGCCTTGAAAAAGTCGGGATTGACATACTCCACGGCTCTTTCGCCCTTGACAGCACTCTCGATCTGCTTATATGCCTGAGCATTCGCCTTAGAGACTGTGACTGCCACCGTGTCATTCTTGCGGACTACCGCAGAATACGGGATATTCTGCTTTTGCAGCTCTGCCACGATCTTCCGTGCTGTGCCGATAGGCTCAACACGAGTGTGCTTTTCGTCCTTGCCGAGCGATGCATAGTATTCGGGATTGATCGTCTGATACTTGCCCTTTTCGCCCTTACCGCCGTTTTCCTTTGCGGCTTCTGTATGGGCGATCTTGCCGATAGAAGCGTACATCACATCATTCAGGGCAGGAACATCAGCTTTAGAAACAGTAATGCCGACCTTATCCTCGCCCTTAGTAGCAACGGAATATGCCACGCCTGCGGCAGTCAATGCGGACATGACCTCGACCGCCTGAACCTCCGTCATAGTCTCCACATGACGATCACCACGGGGCAACTCCTTGTAATAATCGGGGTTGACCTTGAAACCGCCGTCATCGGTGAGGACTGCATCGCCGTTATCCACCATAGTCATGAGCCATGACTCGACCTCGATCTCATCGGCGCTGTCAAGCAGTTCAAGCTGTTTCCGCATCTTTTCAAGCTCCGAAGTCGCATTCTCCCTCATCTCCTGGGGAACAAAGGGATTTTCCGCAAGGCTCTCCATATTCTTGATACCCTCACGAAGTTCAGCTCTTGCCTTGTCGATGTCCTCCTTGCTGCCGTTGTTGATGATACCGTCGATCATGTTATAATCATCTTCCATCTGCATTTCCGCACTTGCAAGCGGCTGGTCAACGAGCTTGTCAGCGATCGAAGCGACCTGTGATCTGTCAAGCGTTTCGACCTCCTGCGCCGCCTGCACAGCACCCTCAGCAAGAGAAGGCATATCCATAGTGCCGTTCTGCACCATTTCACCGAGCTTGTCGCCTGTGAGAACCATAGAAGCATCGAGCTGGTCATTGGTCTGCTTCTCGTAGTGGGTTTCGGGACGGGCGAGCTTCATGATCTTGCTTTCCAGTGCGCCGATACGCTCATTCACGCCCTTGAGCTGTTCACCGAGTTTGAGCTTGTCAACGGCACTCGTTTCAGGAGCGTTATAAGTGTCAAGAATATCCTGCCTTTTCGCTTCAAGCGTTGCTTTCTTGTCGCTCAGGCAGTCCACGGTCGAGCTGTTCAGCCTTGTCATAGCATCTGCAAATGCTTCACGGCGCTCCTTGTTGAAGTGAATACCGAAACTCCTGATCGTGTCATTGAGTGCGATCACACGGTTCAGCTTGTGTTCGATACGGTCACGCTTTGCGGTCAGGGTGTCGATCTTCTTCCAACCCTGATCTATCTTTTCCTGCCGCTTCGGGATCTTGACCTCACGGATAGCCTGAATACGCTTCTCGTTATTTGCGATGAGAGTGCGGATACCCGGCAGATTGCCGATAGTCGCTTTCAGCATACGGTTCGTATCTTCGAGCTTGTCAGCCTTTGCGGAGAGTGCTTCGATCTTCGCCTTGTTGCGGTCGATCTTGTCCGTCTGATTGGCGATCTTCTCGTCAAGGGAGTCGATACGGCTCTGATGATGCTCCGCCTTTGCGTTCAGAAAAGGAAGAAGTTTGCCCGACTTCTGAGCGCCGGACTCTTCCTGCTGCTGTTCCTGCGCCTGCGCCTGTTTTCTTCTAATTTCCTCCTCCGCATCGACCGCAGGCTGGTCGGCGGTTCTCTTATCGTCATTATCTTGTACGGGCATAGGCTACCTCACTTTCTCTTTCTCACGATGATGATAACCGCTGCGGTCACAGCCGTAACAACGGCACTTCCGATGATGATAAACTTCTTCATGGTCTGTTCTTCCTTTCTCTTTCTTCTGTCTGTGTGGCTCGCTCCTGTTCGTCACGCTGTCTGCGTCGGGCGATCTCAGCCAGATGTTTATGGGCTTCTCTTGTAAAGTGGTCATTGGCATGACGGCGCTGGTAAGCATCATAAAGCTCCGTGAATGAACGAACTTTATCCGCCGTCTGCACAGGTTCGGCAGGAGTTTTCTCCTGTTGCTTCTTGCGTTCATACTCCGAAATATCCGAGAGCGTTCTGCCGTTGACTGTGATGATACGGTCAAGCTCGCGCTGAATCGTTGCATCGTCACACAGCCAAAAGTCCGTGTATGTCTTGCAGAGCAATAGCTGAACTTCATTGGGACGGGACTGCAAGAAACTTACTGTTGTATTCAGAAGCTCCGCAACTTCACCGAGCAGTCGATAATAGCCGTCAGGCACTCCGTAAACTTGCAGCTCACGGAGCAATGCTTCATAGTCGCCGGACTGTGCCTTTGCGATGATCTCCTCGACCTGTTCCTTGTAGCTGCCGTCATAGGTCAGCACCATTTCGGCATCGCCAAATCGGGCAGAAAAAGGAATATTGCTCTTGTCGAGTGCCACCACGATAGCCTGAGCCTTGTCCGTTTCAATGCTGATAAACTCACGGTTTTTGATAGTGGAAACTTCGATACCGCCGATATACGGGAAATCTGTCACGGTGCGATCATCTCCCTGATGTTGTCGATAAGCTCCATATTCGTGCTGTCGGCATCGTACTCCATAGCATACGCACCGCAGATATTCTCCTGAATACGGCGAGGGAGCGACCTCAGCGCACGAACGGGAGTACCGATGAGCTTTGCCACATTCGGGAGGTCTGCGACCGCAAGAGCCTTGTTCACAAGGTCATAAAAACGGGCGGTCTGAGAGCTGTCCATCATGAACTCATAGACGATAGTCTGCTGAGTCTCATAGTCAAGGCTGCGGAGCGTTTCGGTGGTGATACCCGTGGACTTTGCGACTTCACTCAACTCAATATAGATTGAGCCTTTCTGCCACAGATTGTCGAGGGCTTCAAAGACAGCCTTTTTGTCCTCATCGTTTTTCACGGCGACCTGTTCAAAAACCGCTGTCATACTGTTTTTGATCTCATCGTCCATAGCTGAAACGCTGTCCTCGGAGACACCGAGGATCTTTGCGACTTCCGTAAGCTGGTTATTGTTCATAAAGATTATCCTTTCTGCTTTAAGCCAAATAATTGACTTTTCAGCGGTAGTTTGATATAATAAAGTAGTTAAGAGCGTCCTTCCGATTATTCAGAATTTGCAAAGGTGATATTCTATGAGCATACGTTCCAAAGGTAGACGTAAAATAATTGTCGATAGTCAAACATATTTATGGTATGTTGCTTTAGACGATGAATCTCCGTACAATATTCTGAATATAGTATCAGATGATAAATCCTATATTCTGGCTTGTCCGCTTCAAACTGAGAAGGAATATATAATAAGCAAAGGCAGAATGTTTCAGGCGAAAAAAACAAATGGACGATGGAACAGATATTTTCTTCCGTTTCATATTCCGGAAATCATCACTCCGAAATTCGTTGAACAGTTGATTCTTTGGTCAACAAAAAATACAGATGCTATTCCAATTAATGGTGATGTTCCTGTGTAGCATTATTCTGCTTTATATAGCTATCACCAAACAGCAAGGACACCCTTGCTGTTTTTATATACCCCTCTCCGTTTTCCACTGATAATACATCTTCCCATTGTACGGATTCTCCACGAGCTCAGGGCGCACAATGGTCTTTTTGCCCTTAGATGTATAGGAAGTCGATTTACCGTTCAGTAGTCCCTTGACCTGGGTATCGGAAAGCTCCACACCGTACACCTTTGCGATATTCATACCGCACTTGCCCTTGCAGTAGAAGCCAAACTTACCCTTGACTACATCTGCACCGCACTTCGGGCATTTCCCGATAGGCTCATTACTGCCGTCAGAAAGTGAAACAGACTTATCCACTGAGCCATATTTACCGCACATTTCAGTGATGAACTGCGTAATGCCCGACATAAAGACTGCTTCGGGCAGACTGCCGTGTTCGATCTGCTGTAACTTCGATTCCCATTCAGCGGTCAGCTTTGCAGACTTGACTTCATCGGGAACGACCGTCACAAGCTCCTTGCCCTTATCCGTTGCCCTGAGCTGTTTGCCGACACGCTCCACATAGCCATTCTTTACAAGTGCTTCGATCGTAGCGGCCCTTGTGGCAGGAGTGCCGAGTCCCTTTTTCTCCGTGTCCTCGTCATAGTTCTCATTTCCGGCTCTCTCCATAGCGGAGAGAAGTGTGTCCTCGGTATAGGGCTTCGGAGGAGAAGTGAAGTGTTCGCCCTTGCTTGCAGCAACCGTGAAAGTCTGTCCCTCAGATACCGCAGGCAGAGCCTTTTCCTCATTCTTCTTGTCGGTCTGCTTTTCATAGGCTTTCCAACCCATTTCAAGCACCGTGCGGCCTGCTGCCGTGAACTTCGTACCGTTGCAGATACCTGTGAACTGGACCGCTTCATACTTGTGCGCCGGAGCCGTTGCACAGATCAGCTTTGTTGCGATCAGCGTAAGGACATTCTTTTCACCCGACGGCAGAGAAGAAAGGTCAGCCGTAGCGATACCGCTTGTGGGGATAATTGCATGATGCCCCGATACCTTAGTATTGTTGATAACCTTAGAAATATCGGGAGTATGCGAAATGCCAAACCCGAAATAGGTATCACAGAGCTTTGCCACATCAAGTGCCGTCTGCGCCATATCATCGCTGAGATACTGGCTGTCAGTACGAGGATAAGTGACGAGCTTTCCCTCATAGAGCGACTGCGTATAGTCGAGTGTCTGCTGTGCCGTATAGCCGAAAGCCTTGTTTGCTTCTCTTTGAAGCGTGGTCAGGTCATAGAGCTTCGGAGCTTTATCGGTCTTGACCTCACGCTTGACCGAACTGATAGTGACCGTGTTGCCGTCACAGGCAGAAACAAGTGTATCAGCGGCATTTTCATCATCAATTCTCGCAGAAGAAAGAATAAAGTCTCCGCAGTTCAGGTCAACAGTAAAATACTTCTGCTTCACAAAGCCGTTTACCTCGGCATCACGCTGAACGATCATTGCAAGTGTCGGTGTCTGAACACGCCCGATGTTGAGCTTACCGCCGTAGCGAACGGAAAACAGCCGAGAACCGTTCATTCCCACAAGCCAGTCAGCCCTTGCACGGGCATAGCCTGCTGAAAACAGATTATCATATGCAGACATAGGCTTCATCGCTGTAAGAGCCTTGCGGATAGCTGATTCTTCAAGAGAAGAAACCCACAAACGCTTCACGTTTTTTTTGCAGTTCGCCATATTATAGACATAGCGGAAAATACATTCGCCCTCACGGTCAGCGTCTGTTGCACAGATGATCTCCGAAATATCGTCCCTGTTTATAAGGCTTTTCAGGAGATTGTACTGCGCCTTTGTGCTGTCCGTGACCTGAAACTGCCACTTGTCGGGTATCATAGGGAGCTGTGAAAAGCTCCACTTCCGGTCCCAGCCGTTGCCGTAGTCATTCGGATATTTCAGCCCGACAAGATGTCCGACACACCAAGAAACGATATAGCCGTTTCCCTCGGTGTAGCCTTTGTGTGCGGAAGAAGCTCCGACAACGGCGGATATGGCTCTTGAAACACTCGGCTTTTCGCCGATGATAAGAATCATGCTAAAACACGTCCTTTCGTAATAAATTTGTTATTGATTTTTCGGGGCAGATGTGATATAATAGTATTGAATAAGAATACTATATAAGAGGTGCATACCATTGGCTAAGATCAAACCAATACTTACGCCCGAAGAAGAACGTCAGCAAAACCTTGAACAGCTTGCCAAATATCGTCCTCTTGACGATGATTTCATGCGTGAGCTTTTCAGGAATAATCTTGAACTTGCTCAGTATGTGCTTCGTATTATCATCGGAAAGCCCGATCTGAAGCTCACCAAAGAAGAAACACAGTACGATCTACAGCATCTTTTTGGGGAACGCTCTATTTGCCTTGATGTATTTGGTGTTGATGATGAAAATCAGCAATATGACATTGAAGTGCAGAGGCAGGATAAGGGGGCATCTCCTCAAAGGGCAAGATACCATTCAAGTGCGATGGACGTTGATAATCTCAGGGAGAAACAGCAGTTTGAAAAGTTGCCCAACACTTATGTGATATTCATTACCGAAAATGATTTCTTCGGCAAAGGAAAAGCTGTTTATCCAATAGAGCGTATGAACCTTGCCACGGGTGAGCCGTTTAATGACGGAGAACATATTCTTTATATAAACGGCGCATACGAAAACAAGGACGATAACTCCGATCTTGCCAAGCTGATACATGATTTCAGGTGCAGTAAGGCAGACGAAATGTTATTATCACCGTTAGCAGACCGTACCAGATTTTTCAAAGAAACACCGGAAGGAGTGGATTATATGTGCAAGGCAATGGAAGAAAGAATTACCGAAGAAAAGCTCAGAATTGCCTATAATTTATTGCAGTTAGGCACAGTTTCTAAGGAAGATATTGCAAAAGCCACTAAACTTCCTATTGAAGCGATCAACGAGCTTGAAGAAGAAATGAAAAACGTTCCGGCATAACACATCTACCAAAGCACATTTCCCATCATGGGAAGTGTGCTTTTATTCTTCTAACAACAGCCTGTAATAGTCCTCTTTTGTAAGATTACAGTATGTCTTTTTGCTATTTTCCTCCTTGCGGATATATCCTGCTTTGAGAAACGCATCACAGACTTGGTTGACTTTCGTTGAGCCTGCATTGATCACATAGGTTAAATCAACCTTATAAAACGCTCTATGACGTATCATCCAAATCAGCAGCATTTCTATTTCACTTCGGGAAATACCACGAATTTTAATACTGCTCAAAGGAGCGTACTTCCTGACAGGAACTGTGACCGCTTTTACCGCAGTCTTTGGACTATCTTCCTGCGGTAAAGGCTTTTCCATTTCGGACGGTGCATCGTTCATCTCGTCGGGAGCATCATTATTGGTGGTAAGCCCCTTTCTGCTGTCAGAAGATGTGACAGCTTCTTTGACGGGAGCAAGACAGCCATCGTCTGGCTCATCAAACACCATCAGATGATGATCTTCATCATCGTCCTCGGAATGCTCGCCGTCACCGTCCTCAATGTCAGCCATAGCGTGAATCCTCTCGTTCATCTCACCGCTGCACTCACCGAGCTTGTAAGCAGCGTAGGCAACACCGCCGATCGCACCGAGTCCGATAATACCCTTGATGATCTTCTTTACGTTCATAATAGAAACCTCCAAATTTAGTATTCTACGGGTTCGCCGTAGTTGATCTTTTTAATACTTGTGATATTGGAACTCAGGTCAAGCCCGTTCCAATTATAGTAGCCCCAACTTCCGCTGAATGCCACGCAGGACGGAAGTGAATTATCATCATAAATAAACTCTATGATACACTTTCCGTTGCCTGCACCGCCAAACCAATGGTATTTACCCTCACCATCATCAGCATAACCTTTACTGTCGCAAATCTTGACGGTAAACTGTTGTCCTGCCTCGTTGGTGACGAGAAATCTGTCACCGCAATATCCGTACCATACGCCCATAGCACAGCAGTAATCTCCGTACTCATCACGCATTATTCCAGTGCCTGTAATAGTGTCCACAGAACAGCCTTGAATAGCGTCCCATGATGGTGACCTTGTAAGCCCAGAACTGCGTTCCCCACAGTAGCACGAATCCCAGCCTTCTTCATCGGGAAATTCGTAGATAACCTCTACCGTTTCCGTCTTTCCGTCAGCACTTGCGGAAACTGCGGAATATCCGTCCTTTTCATCATCTGAAAGAACAGGCTCGACCGTTACCGTGTACTCCGTACCCTCACGCAGACCTGTTATGTAGCAAAGCTCATTGGATTTGAACTCAAAATACATATTGTCCGCATAAGCGTAATCTTCATCATGAGCCGTGCAGCTCACAGTGTAGTCACGGTCAGTATCGCCATCCCAAGTGACTTTCAGGCAGGAAACAGATATTGTCGATACATTTAGGTTATCCGCTGTCAGCTCGATCGGTTCAGGTTCGGAAGATACTCCTGAAAACTCCATAATAAAGCCCATTACAAGGCTCAGTGCTTTCCTCTGAAATTCAGGATCGAACATCGTTATCACGCTCCTTTTCCGATTTCAGGAGCGTTGTAGTCAGCAGGTACGGCACTCCGATCAGAAGTGCAAGCACCGCTGTCACCACCAGTAACACAGGGATATACTCCGTCAGAGCCATATAGTCTATCACGTTTCTTCTCCTCTTTCTCTTTGGCTTTCATTTCCTTGACGAAAGCACGGTATTTCGCTGTATATTCATAGGACTTGCCGAAGATATTGACCGCTGCCTTATACAGCATCGGCTCATGTTCCTCGATGATCGCAAGCTCCTCAGTGATGTGCTTGCTGAAAGGACAGCCGACACAGCCCGTTCTCCGCAGTCCATACTCCGTATAGCATCGGGAGTGTGTCACACCGAACATCTGCTCATAGTCCTTTTTATCGCCGTCCGTATACCAAAAAATCGGACGGAAGGTATTGCACCCCTTAGACTTGCACTCGGAGAAACAGGTCTTGAAAGCTGCGGAACGGATACCGCCCTCAGCCTGCCGAATACCCGTAATGTCAAGATCGGCATCGTGTTCCTTGACGATACGCTTTGCTGGTTTCTTCTTCGCAAACTCACAGCACTTATTGGAAATGGGGAAATCAGGCGGATTCGCCATGATGAACTCTTTGAGGAATCGGTTACGATAAATCGAAAAACGACTTATCTTCTGAATACCGTCCTTGTCAGAGTAACGCTCACCGCACCACCATTGCAGAGCCGTCTTGCACCGAGGATATTTCTGCAACAGCACTTCAAGAGGTTCGTCCTCCCACTGAAAACCATGAGCCTGCAAACGCATCATCTGTTCGGAAACATATTTCGACAGGAAAGGAACACCATACTGTTTCACACAGGTCGGGATAGGCTTATCGGGCTTGACACGCTCAATGGTGATACCGTATTTCTGTTCAAGGAAGTCAAGATGCTCCTTAGTGGCGGTGTATTCAAGTCCAGTATCTATCCAGAAATACTTGACTTTGCCGTCCTCATCGACCTTGTGTATCAGGTCAAGAACAATATCACTGTCACTTCCTCCGCTGATACTGCACACGAGCGAATATGACCGCATCATAATACGCTGTGCTTTGCAAAAAGCAGTATAAATGGTGTAGTTGTTGTTATCGGCGCACTTGTTCAGGATTTCTTCATTCATCACGAAGTCCTCCTAAAATATGTGCGATCACATCGACCGTCCAACCGTTGCCGATACACTTATATCGCTGGGTATTGGAAATGCCTGCGGTATAGTTGTCGGGAAGTGTCTGTAAACGCTCCGCTTCAATCGGCGTGAGCTTGCGGATAACATAGTCACCGTCAGGAAGGTCTATCTTATACAGACCTGTCTTTGCGCCCTGACCGCCGCCGTTAGCTGAGAGCGTAACGGACTTACCGACTACGGAATAAATACGCTGTCCCTGTCCGCCTTTGCCGTAATGTCCGACACGAACGGGAGTGCATACAAGACTATCTTTCTGCACAGTAGTCAGGCAGTTGGATTTGCCATCCTCACGCACTTCGATATGCTGTTCGGTCTTACCCTCATCAACATATCTTCCGCGCTGGGCGGCACCGACAGGCATAGCGACCGCAGTTGTTCCGCCGTTAAAACCTGAATTTTTGATAAGAGTTGCTTCACCGTATTTGTGATAGCCTGCCATGACGGTACGAGACTTGTCCGTACCCTGATATGTATTGATCGGGATAGGCTCTGCAACCATAGTCCGCTGCTTGCGCTCCAAAGTGTTATACAGCACCGCACCGTCATAGGAAGCAGTCATACAGTAGGACTTGTCCTGCCACGGCATACCGCTTTCAAGCACATCTTTCAGCAGGATACCCTTATCCACAGGAAAAGAAGCAACAGGGATATTAGTCCAGTAACAGCGTTTACGGTTCTGTGCCGACACAAGCGCCGAGTTTATCATAATAGGCTCAACACCGAGCGTTTTGCTGATCTCGTCCTTGATACGCTGATGAACGGAGTAATTATTTTCGTAAAGGAAGTATCTGCACCCACTTTCGTGGAGCGCTCTCACATACTCCTTAAAAAGCCTGAATCCTTCGCCGTTGCAATCAACCTCTCTGTCCTTTTTGGCGATAGACCAGTAGGTGCAGGGTGAACCGCCGAGCAGAAGGTCATACCCCCGAAACTTCGTAAAATCGCCGTCAAATACATTCCCGTGATGAACGATTACGGGAAAATTGCGCTTTGAGACTGTGACGGCATACCTGTCGATCTCAAACGCATCATAGCACTCCACGGGTATGCCTGCCCTCTGTAAAGCAACCATACCGCAGGAGATACCGTCAAATAAGCTGAGTACCTTCATTAGACAAATTCTCTCTCTTTTCTCATTGTCTTATGTTGTTTGTTAAATTGTCGGGAACTTTGAATCCACTGGGTTCAAAGTTGATTATGCTTCGTAGTAGTCCTCACAAAGCTCGTTGTAGTTCTCCTGAAGCTCGTCAAACTCCTCGCAGAGCTTGTCATACTTCTGCTGGATCACGGTCTTTTCCTGAGCAAAGTTCTCCGCAGCGGTCAAGCTGCCGATGAACTGTCCTGCATCAAAACCACGGAGAAACCACTTCTTGCGTACACCCTCGACCGCCTTTGCGGAGAGTCCTGCAATTCCGGCGGCACCTGACACCGCTGCCATACATACACCGATCTTCTTCATCTTGCTCATTCTTTTGTCCTCACTTTCTTAGATCTCATCGTCCTGATCATCGTAGAACTTCATATCGTCCTCGTCCTCAGTGATCTCGTTATCATCGTCATACTCAGGCTCGACCTGCATAGCGGACTTACTGTTGCCGCCGTTCTTTTTCTTCATGATGAAGAAGCCTGCACCGCCGACACCGATCAGAGCGATAGCACCGAAAACGAGAATCATACTGTTCTTATTCATCGGCATAGGCTTTGCCTGAGCTGCGGAATTGGTCGCATCTTCGCCGTCCTCAGCAATCTCCGCTGTATCTGTGGTATCCGCGCCGTCGCCGGACTGCACTCTGCCGTTAGCCTTTTCAGCCGCCTGAGCTGCCTGTTCAGGAGTGATCTTCTTTTTATCATCATCGTCCTCAGCTCCGGCATAGAGCAGTGCATAGAGGTCATAATCGTCAACTTTGTTGAGGAAAAACACCTGGTCTTCGGCATTCTCCGCAGAATAGTTGATAAGCACATAGAATACATGACCGTCCTTAGTTGTTACAGCGATAAACTGCATTTCCTCGGAATTGTAGACAATCCTCTCGGACTTGATAAGCGTTGCATTACCGTCCGTATCGTAATAGGAATCGCCGTAATAATCAGGCTTAACCTCAGTTGTTCCTGCTTCGGCAAGCTCACCCATGACTTCACGGAACTTCTCCATATCGTCGGTGTTATCTTCTGAAACAGAAGAAGTCTCCTCAGTATCGGAATTTTCCTCTGTATCGGCAGTTGTCTCCGTAGTATCTGCCGAACTGTCCTCATCGACCGCAGTAGTCTCTGCCGTATCTTCTGCGGCAGTTGCCTTTTCAGCGGCAGAAGCGGTAATACCGCCCACGCTTGCAGTTGCAAGCATGAAAGCCGCAAGCATAGCACTAAAAAATCTTGCTTTCATTTGTATCCTCCTCGGAATTTGTATTGATTGATATTTCGCCGTTTGCAAGCGCTTCAAGCATATCGTCCGTAATGCCCTGTGAGCGAAGGCGCATAAGTGTATCATGCTCCTTTGTCACAAGACTGTTTACGTCCTTGATCTCACAGCTAAAAACTACGGCGAGCTGAGAGTGTTCAAGCACCCTCGCTTCGGACTCCAGTTTTGCAAGCTCCTCCTTGTCGGACTGGATTCGCTTTCGCAGGAAGTCCTGTCGCTGATGATTTTCAGCGATTTTCTTGTCTATTCGCTCCATAGTCCCTCCTTAATACAGCACCAGTCGGGGATCAATATAATCCCAACCGTAGCCGTCCGTGTCTATATAAATGTGGAAATTCACATTTCCTGCTGTTGTTTTTGCGAACTCCTGTCCGTCATTGATCGTATCGCCCTCGGTGAAGCCGCTTAACAGCACAGCATTTGCAATGGTAACTTCCGTGTCACGCTCCGTACCGCCGCTGCCGTCATACCAATACTCCGCATCGTCCTTGCGTATCGTGATCTTGTTATCATCGGTATTCACATCGGTGATCTTGCCCTTGAACGGAGCTTTGAGTGTATCGCCGTTATTGCAGTACACCTTGATACCCTGATACAATCCGTCGCTGTCGGTGTTCCACTCCGTCATTTCATAACCGAACTCACGTTTCAACGAGTAATCACGGATAGTAGCACCCGGCAGAAGATTGTGTAGCGTCTGATGATTGCCGTACATCGTTGCGGAATCCTCTGCGCCGACCAACAGGGCGTAATACTGTAAGCGTTCATCACTGTGGGACATACTACTCAGCTTATCGGCAATGACCTCATCAAAGGTCTTGTTCTGCTTTACGTTATAGTAGAGCTTGCACTCCGTTTTCCACTTGTATTTCTCATAGTAGCCGTACATACAAACATCGTTCAGACTGCTGTTCCAGATATGAGTATCAGTAGGCGATACCAAGAACCAAGCATCTGTGCCGTCCCAACCCCAAAAACTGCGGTCGTGGCGCTCTGAGCCTTGCATAAAGAAGAATGTATTTGTCGCATTATCAATGTAGTAGAATGGGTGGCTTGTGCCGGAATACCAGCGGTGATCCATGATAAAGAAGCCTGTTTCTCTGTAATCGTTCTGTGCATCAAGCACACGATAGCCGTCTGTAATGCAAAGATAACCGTCATCGTCCTCATACTGCGATAATTCCGAGGTTATCGCAATCGGCTTGAAACGGTATCTGTACGGCTGCCCGTCATAGATGTAGGCATCTTTCTCAGCTCTGTAATATGTTCCCGATGAAGCATTACCGCCACCCCAATAGTTGTATGGGGAAAGCTCCTCCCAACGGGACTGATTATCATACCAATAGACGAACTCATATTCCTCATTGAAGATTTCTTCAAGCAGATCTTCTGTATCGCCGTCAAATTCCCAATAGTAAATATCATCGTTATCGGCATCGAAATCATAATAATAGGCACAGAGGAACGACCACAGCTTGTAGGTGTCGAAGTCATACACAGGATCATAGTCATAGACCGAGGAACGTCCCCACACCCATTCATCAGGTGTGTCGGTGAGGTCGCCAGTGTTTGCGCCGAAAGCCGCAAGACCGTTTTGCCAGTCAGCAGAACTGCCGACCTTGCGTATCTTCTGATTGAGGTTATAGGCAAGCTCCGTGTAGTATTTCTCAGCTTCGGAGAGGTCATAGTCCTGAGCCGCATAAGTGCCGAGGGTGAAACCGCTGTGCGAGGAAGTTGCAGAGAATATCATCGTAAATACTGCAAATGCAAGCAGTATCACAATGACAGGTATCGCCAGACAAAGAAAGAACTTCTTGACCTCGCTCTCATAGACATTCTTCACGAATTTCCAAGCAGCTTTTAGTGCTGCGGAGATCGTGTCCTTTGCCCTTTTCTTCTTTTTCGGCTTCGGCTTTTTCCGCTTCTTGTAGCTGTCATGTTTGTCTTTCAGCTTGCTTTCCTGACGGCTCAGGCGGTTATTGGACTTCGATTTCTTGTCATTCAGACGGTCACGCTGTTTTTCCTTTTTCTGCAAACGCTGGGGCTTGCTGACCTTTTGTGCAGTCGGCTCTACCACACGCCTTTTTGCAGAGTCGATAGCGTGAAGAAAATCGTTGTCCTGATCTTCGTTGACCGCCTTTTGCCAAGCGGACGCTTTCATTCTGCCTGCGGTATAGGTGGCAGGCTTAAATGCAAGCAGTCCCGGACTACTGAGCTTTGTGATCTTACGCTGATTTCTCAGTTCTTTGGTGCGGAACTTGTTTTCAGTCCTGAGCTGTTTGCGCTCAAATTTCAGCTCACGCTTTGTCTGCTGATACGCCTGTAATCGGCGCTTGTTCATAGCCTTTCGGAGCTTATTTCCGTGGGCAGGCTTGACCTTTGCCTTGTATTCAGCTTTCGCTTGTTTCAGGGCAGTCTTAGTTGCTGCCATTTTCGGCTTGCCTGTTTTCGCCTTGTAGAGCCTGTTATCGGCTCTCTTTAGCTGAAACTTCGCCCTTTCAAGTTTGTACTGCTTCTTTGTTTTCAGGTGGTGATGCATACCCTTGACAGCATCGACCGCCGTGCGGCCCATGAGAAATACACCACGGTGATAATCGTCCACCGCTTCACGGGTGTACTTCTGTTTGAGCTTGTTGCGAACTTCACGCTGGGCAGTCTCCGATGTTTTCATAGCGACAGTCTCCGCAGCGAGTGCCGTATCGACTGCCGTCTGCGTAACATCGTGAACTGTGAAATTCACAGCACGGGCATTTGCCTTGAACAGCTTGCCCTTCATGGTCTTGGGCTGCCATGATTTTATTGTCCGTGTGACCGAGGGCTTATCGCCAGTGATACGGTATTTTGCATTAGCGACCTTGTGAATGATACCCCTGCCGCCGTGGTGCATCTTCTCGCCACGGACGATATATGCACGGGTATGAAATCGACCTCGGCTGTTTGCTTCACGGCGGAAGTCTATCTGAAACAGCTTCGACCGTCTGCTGACTTTATCGAAACGTGCCTGCGCTTTGCGGAGGTTATTTTCTTTTCTCTGTAAGCTCATAAATCCTCCATTCTGCGCAGTTTATACGTCACCAACTTTGGTTGTCATTAAGCGGTACATCTGCGTATCAGTCGGGAACTTATCCGTAAACGGCAGAAGCACCTTATCATAGCGGATAAGTCCTTCGCCCGGACCGCTGTTCGTGACATACTTCATCTGCTCTTTGGAAATGTGCAGTTTTTCCGCTAAAATATCACGGTCGCCTGCGGCTTGATTCAGCATATACACGAAGTCCGAGTTATCAAAGATGTTCTCGACCTCCTGAGAAGAAAGCAAGTCCTTGACATTTTGGGTGATACCTGTCGGCACTCCGCCCCATTTACGGAAACGCTTCCATATTTCAGCAGAATATTTCGCCGTCTGCTCCTCTTTCAGCAGGAGATGAAATTCATCAATATAATAGCGAGTAATCTTCTTTTTTTCACGGTTCGCAGAAACCCTGTTCCATACCGTATCCTGCACGATAAGCATACCGACCTTTTTTAGTTGATTGCCCAGCTCCTTAATGTCAAAGCAAATAATTCTGTTTGTCATATCAATATTTGTCCTGTGGTTGAACAAATTCTGAGAGCCGTTGACAAACATTTCAAGGGAGTTTGCCACACGCAGAGCGACCTCACCCTCGTTATGAAGCTGTTCCTGCAAATCAGACAACAGCGGCATCTTTTCGACCGTAGGTTCATTCTGAACAAAGTCCTTGTAAATACGCTGTACGCACTTGTCAATGACCGAGCGTTCTTCCGCAGACAGACCGTAACGACCGCCGACAATGATCTCACAAAGAGAAATCAGAAAATCGGACTTATTGGCGATAACTTCCATAGGATTGCTGAAAAGATAATCATCAATGGTTATATCCATTGGATTGATATGCTGTTCACTGTTTGAAGCAATGCGGATAAGCTGTCCTTGCAAAGCTGAAACAAGCGGATAATACTCACCTTCGGGATCGCAGATGATAATATCATCGGGAGTCGTCAAAAAGCAGTCGAGGATCTCACGCTTAACGCTGAAGCTCTTGCCTGCGCCCGGTGTTCCGAGGATAAGTCCGTTCGGGTTTTTGAGCCTTGATCTGTTGGCACGGATCATATTGCCCGACAGCATATTGATACCGTAGTAGGTAGCCTGTCCGTCCTGGAAAAGTTCCTTTGTTGTAAATGGTACGAAAATAGCGATGCCGCTGGTGTGCATCTCACGGCGGACGGGGATCTCGTTATAGCACAGCGGAAGTGTGGAAAGGAGCGTCTGCTCCTGCCGATAGTCATAAGGAAACATCATGCAGTTGTTCTTCTGGCAAGTTCTTTTAAGCATCTCAGAAAGCAGTTTCAGCTCTTTCTTCGATTTTGCGTATGCCCTCAGCGAAATGCTGATATGGAACAATCGCTCATTTTTGCTGTTCAGATCACCGAGGAGTTTTTCTATATCCTCGATATACATCTTGATCGCAGGGGGCAGAATGTCGGGATCGTAGCCGGACTGTGATGCTTTTTTCTGTTCGTCGATCTTCATCTGCTCCACATTGGTGAGCTTCTTCTTGACGAATTTCAGGGCATCTATCTGGTCCAGCGGTTCGACATGAATGTTCACGCAGAACAGATTCTGCATTTCAAGGAAGTCCTTGAGAATTTCATCGGGCAGCTCTCCGGCGAGGATATTCATACCCCACACAGCGCCGTAGGCATTGCCGATCTCAAAATCGCTCTTATTGAATTTGAGCGAGGGCGGACAGATGAAATCCTTTGTGTCCATTCCTGCCCTCAGCATTTCGCCCCAATCGAAAATGAATGGGGAATTTCTGTAAGGGTTCAGGGCATAATACAGAGCTTCAAGCCGCTGTCTGCCGTCAAGCAGTTCCGCTTCGACACCAAAGGCTTTGAAGCCCTTGATAACATCGTTCTTAATGCTCATGAGCTTTGCCCTTGCCGCCTTGTATGATGTGGATTCGATACCGAATGTCAGGAACTTACGAGCTGACTGACCGTTGCTGCCTTTCAGGAGCTTGTCGGTAAGCATTTCGCTGTATTCCTTGCGGATAGAGTTGAAATCATCGTCGTGTTCGGGTATCTGCACCGTTTTGACGAGCTTTGCCTTTGATCTGTTCTGATTTTCAAAGGTAAGCTGAAATTTGATCGTATTGTCAAAGAGATTGATCACATCGCAATACTTGGAAAAGATATTGTTCTGCTCATCAAACTCTGCAATGGAGTAGTTGGCATCGTAAAACTGCACCGTCAGGGAAAAGAAGTTTTCGCTGACCTGACACACACCGTCCTTGTACATACAAAGAAACGGTATCGTGTTCTGCACAGTATTCTTACCGCCGTTTTCACTCCTGATCTCCGCCATTCGTGCGGAGAGTATCTTTTTCTCCTCTTTTGTAAGCTGTGAGGCAGGCTTGCCCATGATAACAGCCGACTTCGACTTATTATCACTTAACTTGGCATTTCTCTTTCTAAAGCCCATTGTGACCTCCGTTTATTTCAAAGCGGAGACACCGAAAGTTATACTATTATATATAAGAGCCGTATCAGCCTTTTCTTTCGGCATCTCTCAGCTTCTTCTTGATTCTGTTGTATTCGATCTGTCTTTCGATAGAAACGAAAATGTTTGTTGTTCGGTAATATCGCTTTCTCGGTCTTGTGAAGTATTCACGCATGAACTTCACCTGTTTCTCCAAGAACACCCCGTTTTTCTTGTAAATGCCGCAGAGTATCGCAGGTGCGGCGACCGCACCCATAGCGAAGATCGCTCCCGACATTCCGATAGACGCTCTTGTGAGAAAGTACACAGGCGCACCAAGAACAAGACCGATACCGAAGCATATTACCTGTCTTTTTGTAAATCCCATGATGAACTTCTCTTTGATGTCGTTAAAGTCCTTTGGGATCGGTACATAATGTGCCATAAAACCTCCGATCTTGTTCTCAATGTGCGCTAAACACAGATTTTGAGATAGCTCCTGTGCGGAGAATCGTGAAGATAAGTGCTGCGGTATAGCCGAGAAGCAGTCCCATTTGCAGGATAACGCCGTCTGTACTTGCATTCAGAGCAACGATTGCATTGGAGAAAAGCGTCTTGAAAATACCGAGTGCCACTACGATAAAGAACCCCTGGAAAGAAAGAGCGAGAAGCTGTTTGATCCAGTTCTTACCGATAGAAGCCCATTCACCGCTGTCCATCATTGTAGCCATAGGGATCGGTGCAATGCTGAGATACATAAACACCTCGATGATACGGCTTGCAAGTGTGATAACGATAGCGACTATCAGTATCAGCACCCCAAGATGAACGATCAGGGAAATAAACCACACCGTCATCAGCTCGCCCAAGCTCAGACCGCTGAGAGCCGTCCTGTTGATGGAGAGCGTCTCGGAGAGATAATCTCCGCTGCCGAATAGTGTGGCAAGCCCGTTGGAGCATACCGTTGTGCCAAACGAGAATAGTGCCGAAGCGATGTAATAGGTGTTGGCGACCAAAATTACACCGCAAAGTGCTTTTATGATCCATTTTATAAAAATAGAATCATCAAAGTCTTTGAAGTTATTTCCTCGCAGTACCATCTGTATCAGTTCATTCAGCAGGATAACTGTCAGAATGAAACCGCCGATAGGCACTACGACATTGTTGCAAAGCGTTTCGATCGTTGTCCAGATCGTTGTTCCGCCAGTACCGCCGCCAGTAAACTGTGACGGGTGCTGAGTTACGAAGTCATTGACAAGTCCGCCGCTGCCGCCCGTTCCTGTTGTCTGCGAGAACGTATCGGACAGGAGGTCGGAAATGCCGTCGAATTGGCTTGTTATACCGTCTTTGAACAGGTCTTTACACCAATCTTCCAGTGCATCGATCGCATCGCTGATAATTCCCATTATTCATCACCTCCAATCGTGGGAGTGACTAAAGGTCTGTCATATTTGACAAGCTGCCGAAGCTCCAGTTTGGAGTGCAGAAGGTCACGGCAGAAATAAGCAGAGCCGAAGTGATTGCCCTTAGTGGTACATTCCATGTTCTGCCGTGTATGGTAGTCCACACGCCCGTCAAAGGAGAGCATCTGAATTTCGTTGTTGAAAATCTTATATCTCGCCTTGCCTTGAATACTGTTCACGGGCAGGAGCAGAGCGAAGGGCTTCTGAAAAGAAAAAGCTCTTTTTAAGACTTCATTCTTTTTGCTGAATGGGGGATTGGACACAAGAATGTCCCAATATTCGGGTTCATACCTGAAAAAGTCCTGTCCCTCCTTCAAGCTGCTTCGCTCCACTTCATAGCCTTTTTCCGAAAGAAACTGATAGAAAGCACTCCATTCCTCATCGAACGGACACCATATCTTCTTATCTTTCGGAAGAAACTCCAGTAACGGTTCTACCGCATAAAATGGTGTGTAGACCTCATCTCCTGCACTTGTTCGGTTAGCTGTCAGATAACCGATGTTTATTCCCATTCTGTCTTATCGCTCATACCCACCACAAACCACCGCTGAGCGACCTTTCATAATTCTATTGGAACGGCATTATTTATATAGCGTTCAGCCGAGGTTTACGCTTGTCTCTTTTCTTGATTAGCCGTGTGTCAGATTACACTGCACCCGTCATCATACCCTCAAGTACGGGAACGAGAATGATAGCAAGCAGGATCAGACCAAGACCAGCCATAAGCTGCTTCATGCCCTGAGACTTCGCACCGGGGTTATCGTTGCCGTAACCTTCAAGGAGGTTTACGACGCCCCAAAGCGAAACACCGCCGCCGATCAGGCAGATAACGCTCTTGAGGACGGTGCAGGCAGTAGTGATGAAGGACGAGGTATCGACCTCGCCTGTGCCTGCTGCGAATGCCTGAGTTGCACAGGTAGATGCCATGATGCCTGCAACAGTGCAGAACATCGTTGCCTTCTTTGCACCACGGGTGAGCTTAGAGAGCCACTTGTGCTTAGGTGCAGAGGTAGTGGTTGCTGTCTCCATAGCGGTAGCATCGACCGCAGAAATATTCAGTTCGTTCATAGGTAAAAAGTCTCCCTCAAAAAATAAAGTAAAGAATGTCCGCAGCTTCAACCGATTATCTCTTTGTTCGGTTTCTTCACTGTCCGAGTTAAAATCCGACATATATCTCTTTTTCGTCGGTTTCCTCAGAATTTTGAGTATCAGCGGTTTCTGTTTCTGTTGCTGATACTGTTGTAACTTCCTGTCCGGCGGCCGTCATATCAACACCATACCCCGTGAACTTCTCCTGTTGAGACAGTCTCAAACGCATCGCCTTTTGGTCACTCACATATTTTTCGATGTTGAACCCCATCTCAGGATTATCGTCCAAAAGCATTGGATATTGCTTATGACGGGTAATGTCAAACTTGTCCGAGAAGAACGGACGCACTCCTCGCACCTGTAAGATACATTTACCGCCGTCCATGACCGCCAGTTCGTCTTGACTTTTCAGCTCTTTTCCGAGCTTCTGATAGTTCATACCGTAGCTCTCGCTCTGACCTCTGTTCGTAGAGGTATTAAAGGAGTCGATTGTCTCTTTGCCGAGACTTTCACTGATCTCCTTTAATGTTGACTTCTCCTTACCGCCCAAAAACAGCATCGTATCACAGTTGCCTTCGATCGTATCTGCATTATCTTTATAAATAGCCTTTAGCTGGCTCTTAGCTTGCAAGATGATACTTGCCGATATTTCACGGCTTCGAATAGTCGCAATGAGCTTCTCAAACTGCGGTATTTCGCCAAATAGTGATAGGTAATCCTTTGATATAATCACCAGATTTTCCCCCACTCCACACCGTGCGTGACAGTTTCCCGTCACACGGCGTTCCATCATTTTCAGAATATTTTTAGTGCATATGTAGCCCTGTTACTGTAATTTGATTTTGTAGCTTAAATTTCTGCCATACGCAACAGGAATAATAGGTCTGTCATGAATCCAACGCATTTGCTTGGATTTTCCGTAGTTGTCTGCGATGAACCTTGACCGTATTTCACCTGATTTTTCTACCGAACATTGCCTGCTGTTGTGATTTGCACCACTTAGCATTTTTTGAATCGGATAGCCGATTTCGGCAAAATCCGCACTGACGTGTGTCGCCATTTTATAGTAGTTGTGCAGTCCGCATATTAAAGAATTATGCAGACTGATATTTTTATCAAGCGATTTCTGGTCGTTATGGTTCAGTATACGTTTTGTGCTTTCAGCGACTTTCTTTTTGGCTCTGTTTTTTGCCTTATTGGTCATATGTGATTTTACTGCAAATTTCTTACCTTTTGGCACTGCTCGGATTTTTAATCCCAGAAATTCCATATAGTTCTTTTTCAGATTGGTAATTCCTGATTTTTCCTCGCTGATGTCCAATGAAAGCCGCTCTTTCAGCCATTTCACAACGGCTGTGTAGGTTTTCTTTGCTGTGTGATAATCTCTGCAAAAGATTTTGAAATCATCGGCATATCTTACGATATAGATCTCTTTCAGCTCACTTTTCTCCCGAAGCATCGTCCATTTTTGTGACCTGTCTATGACAACATTTCCCTTTTTATCGGTCTTGCTGTACTCCCTGTCCACTCTTGTCGGCATCATTTCCCATTGGCTGGCAACCCACCAGTCAAGTTCATTCAGCACGATATTGGACAGCAGCGGCGATAAAATACCGCCCTGCGGTGTTCCTGTTTCGGGGCTTGTTACAATGTCATTGAACAATATATCCGCCTTTAACATTGCTTTGATGATTGCAAGGACTTTCAAATCCTGAATGCCCATTGACCAGATTTGCCGTATCAGCTTTGCGTGGTTGATGTTGTCGAAAAATCCCTTGATGTCAACATCTACAACATAATGCAGATTCTGTAATTGAATCATTTTATAGCATTGTGCGATTGCATTCTGTGCAGACCTGTACGGTCGAAACCCATTGCTCCGCTCATGAAATTTTGCTTCACAGATAGGCTCTAAAACCTGTAACACGCATTGCTGTATCAGCCTGTCCCATATGCTCGGAATACCAAGCGGACGCTGTTTGCCGTTCCCTTTATCAATATAGACTCGGCGTACTTGTTTCGGCTGATAAAATTGCAGTTTATTTCTGACCTTTTCTACGACTTTCTGAATCGGATATTTCTGTATATCTGTGATGATTTTTCCGTCAACTCCGGCAGTAAAACTGCCTTTGTTCTTGCAGATGTTCCGGTACGCAAGCACCACATTTTCTTCTGAAACAATCAGCTTCATCAGATGTCTGAACTGCTTTCCCTGCCTGCTTTGCTCATATAAATTGCAGAGCTTCTCTTGCAAGCCGTACCGATACATATTCTTTTCTGATTTGTTTACAGTTTCCTTCGTCATAGTAACCACCGCCTTTCAGCGTGTTTTTTCTTTCTCATACCCGAAGCTATGAAATCACCTTGTGATTACTACATATACATATTGAATATTCTGAAAATGACTTGTGCCTATCCCTCCACGGCTTATTATCACCGTTTCATTGGTACTGTGGCACTACTCTCACAGTCCTGAATCAGCTTATACGGATTGCTCCGCTTTCGTCTGAACATCAGTATAGAAATGTGAATTTCACCGACTGGACTGCTTTCCACGTTCCATTATTCTTAGCATTGGTACAACTTAGGTCAATCCTTTAGTCCTGCAAGCATTATCCTCGATATTCTCAGGATACGTGCCGCCTGTAACAGCACAGGGAGTTTCATACTAACAACTTTTACTCCACCCCGCCTGCGTGCATTTTGCACCCCGACATTTCTATCGGTCATTCGTTTAGAACCGTACACTCGGATTTTTGTCGGACTGTATTTCAAGTCATTCTAACCATATTGCACCGCCGTCCGCCCTATAGGCAGTACACCGCACCTCTGCGGCGCTTTCCTCGTCTGAAATAAATTTCTCCGTTAGGACTGCTCTCGCACGACTTCCACGGGCTTACGACCTCTGCATTTCACACTGCATAGCCGTCCGTAGTTTTAACGTGAACCTTTCCGGGCGTTACTCCCTCATTCGATTCATCAGAATAATAGTTCTACGTAACTATTTTATTGTTACGTGCCGCACCTTTTCAGTACGGAACGTGTCACACTATTGGCGAACTCGTCTAACAAACAGCGTACATGATAGTCCAGCTTTCCGCCCGGTGAATTATCTGCTTTTGTGCAGAGTAGGTTGAAAAGCTGGGAATACATGATCGCCACAAGGAAGTTGAATGTAGCGTCTGTATCGGAGATGATTATGAAAAGCGCACTCAGCTCGTCACCGAGCTTGTCGAGGTGCAGCTCATCGTAGGAGGTGATCTCCAAGACCTCATCTATTGCAAAAGGCGCGAGTCTTGTGGAACAGGAAATCAGGATAGATTTTGCCGTCTTGCCTGCTGCCAACTTGTAAGCCTTGAATTGTTTGAGTGCAAATGCACCCAAGCGCCGTTGTTCGGCATCGGGTTTCGTTTCAAAGATGTCACCGTAATCAGCCATGACTTCGGGATCTTCGTGCTTTGTGCCGTTCAGCCAGCACTCCACGATCTCAAATTCAAGGTCGATACAGTTCTTAAACTCCTCATCGTCCTCACGGCACTCCGAATTGTTGATCATGTCGATCAGCGTTTCAAAATTCCATTGATCTTCGGGATACATAGCGAAAATCAGAGCGATATATGCCGTGTATAGGAGCTTTTCAGCTTTTACCCAAAAGTCATCGCCGGACGGCTGCTGAGAAGAAGTAGTATTCTTGATAAGGACTTCCACGAATTTGAGAATGTCCTTCTCACGGTTTTTCTTGCTGATGTATGCAAACGGATTGTAGTGCATCGACTTCGCAAAATCAATGGTATTGAACACCTTGATCTTGTAAGGCTCATAAACAGGGATATATCTGCCTTTTTTGTCTTTGAGATAGTTTCCCTTATCATCCCTGCGGTACACAACTTTCCCGTCAACTCGTTTCGGGCGGCCCCTTTGGAGCATTCTTCCGCATTCCACAAGCACCGTACCCTTCGGGTCGGTCACTACATAAGAGGAGTGCATCTGCATCAGGTTCGGCTTCACGAAAAATCGTGTCTTACCTGAACCTGAACCACCGATCACAAGAATGTTCTTGTTTCGGGCGAATTTTGGTGCAGAGGGCTTGCCCATTGTAAGAGATTCCGTCCGTGTGAGAATGACATTGTTTTCGGGGCAGGATAAGTCCATATATGGCTCAATATCCTTTTCACCGCCCCATACGGCAGAGCCATATTCCTCACCCTGGCGGAACTTCTTTTTGTTTTTCGATTTGATATAGAGAACAAGTCTCATGACACCCGCCAGTACCAACCCGAATAAAATATCCGACGGGTGTAAACTGGGAAAGATTCGTGCAAATGCCACACCGAGATTGCTCATGAAAGGCAGGATTTTTTCCTGAAATCCCTCGCCCTCAGCGGTACGGTATGCAAAGCCGATCAGGTTGCCCACATAAGAGAAAACTGCATAGGGAACAGCCTTGATGATCAGCTTTTTGAGCTTCCTGGTGTTAAGCTGCAATCAGCAGTCTTATCCTTTCTCACAGTATCGGCATCAAAAATCGCCGTAAAAGTATCATCGCCCCTTGCCCGTGGAACGGGTGCAGGCTGGAAGTGGTTATAGATCACCGTCTGTTCTCCCTTGTTTTCTCTCTCTGTTTCTGTTTGCGGGGCTTGCTCCTGAGCTTCTGCGCCTGCTGCTGCATCTGCTCACGGGTGAACTCACCACGCTTCTGTGTCTTGCCCTGTCCCTTGCCGACATACTCTGAAAATGCTCTCTTGAAATCCTCTGTTTTGGCAGCGGAAAAGAAAACATGATAGGTAGGCGGCGAGGTGCTTTTATCTCTTTTCAGGGCAAAATCTACATCGTATTTTCGTGCGGTTTTCAGAAAATCCCCGATATTCCGGTCTGAAACCTCAATGCTGTCGAGCTTTGACGGAGACTTTGCCTGCAACTGCTTGTAGGTCATTCGTCCCTTTTTCTCTGCCTTACCCGACATAAACTCCTGCAATGCCGATTTCAGCACATCGGCGGTCATTTTCTCCGCCTTGATCGAAATGTCGATGGTTTTCTTCGCACCGCTTTCGTAGTCGGACGGCATTACGCATCACCGCCTTCGTTTCCTTCGGGCATCTCAAACGTGCTGAACGCTTCGTTCTGGAGCCAGCGGATAAAGTCGCTCATTGCCGCACAGACCTCATCTTCGTTCGGGGAATGGAAAAGAATTGTTTGTCCGCCGTTAACGTCCATAGCGACAATACAGGGTTCGTCAACAACACGATCCTCCGCATAGTCAATGGGGCAGATTTCCACGCTGACTGCGATCAGGTTATCGTAGTTGATAATATCGTTACTCTGTGTCAGGATATTCTTAGCCATGATTTTTCACCTCCCGTAAAAGCTCATAGAGCTTGTTGTGATATTCCTCCTGAAGCTCGTCAAAAGAAGAAAACACGGTGTCAAGCGTTTTTCTGTCTATCCTGTCACCGAGCATATCCATGACGATCGCTTCAAATTCGCTGTGAAAGCTGTAAAACAGGTCGTTTACAGACTTTCAGGCGGCTTCGGGATCTGCGTCCTGCTTATAATAACCGAGCTTTTCCCATACTTGCTTGTCGGGACAGTAATAGCGATACATCTTGCCCTCACCGCAGGGGATAGCATAACCGAAGTCGAGCGCACCCTCACGGAGTCCCTGCTTGAGCGCAGCGACACTGATACCGCTTGTCTGTGCAATCTCGGTAAGAGCGACGTTTCTGCCCGTAAAAGCAGGATTGTCCGCCTTCTTCTTTGCAGCCATAAAAACACCTCCTTTCTCGGTCAGACAGCCACGCCATAGCCGAAATCACGCCTGATCTGTTCGTCAATGTTACGGCTCTCACAACCTTCGTTAAAATGATAAGTCAGTACCTCGTTGTAGAGGGAACTAATGAAATATCTGCGGAAGTCCTTAATATCGTCAATCAAAGCCATTTTTTCAATGACACTTTCGACCATGTAGATATTGGCTTTAAGCATCTTTGACTGAATAACGGTTCTGGGGAATGCTGTACCTCTGAGCGTGGTATAGGGCAGAGGTGAACATATCTCATCAACGATAAAGCCAACGATTTCATCTGCTTCTGCATAACCGTCCCGACCGTCCTGACAGAGCCAGTCACCAAGATGCCAGTAGTCGAGATTCTCCCTGATAACTTCCGTGTAATACTCAACTTCTTCTGCGTTATATCCGTCGGTCACTCTCTCAGCAGATTTTTCAACACCCGAAATGTTGAAAGTTGGCTTTGCCGCCGCAGGAATGATAGAGGATTTATCACTCAGTAATTGATTTTTTTGTATTGAATTGTAAGTATTATATTGTCCCTGATTTTCAGACAGCGGAGTTTCAGCAGGTGGATTGTCCAGATACGGGTTTTCCACCCCCTGTTTTTCGTCCGCAGAAGAAACAGCAGCTTTTGCCTTGCCGCCCTCACGAATCGTGATAGCCTTGCGTCTGGTCTCGGCTTCAAGCTCGTCAGCTTCTTCCTTGCTGACAGGAACATCAAAAAAGCTGTACACATATTCAAAGCAATTATGAACGCTCTCGTTAGACAGGAGCTTTGTACGAACCAGATAGCCCAAGTCAATCAGTTTGTTCACAGCGTTATGCACGGCAGTCTTGCCCTCTTTGCAGATAGCTTTCAGTCCTGACATAGAGAAATTCCAGCTATTCGGCAGAGAAAGAACCTTCATCATAAAGCCGATCAGTTTGTTTCTGATCTTATTGCTCCTGATGAGCTTTGCACTGATAATGGTGAAATTACTGTCCTTCTTTACACGGTTCAGGGTAGCGTTATCTGCTGTGAAAGTCTCCATTTCTATGTCATACTTCGGGATAGAGTCGTCCAGTTCAGAGTATTCATAGAAATCATAGAGATAGCTGATCCTGCCCGTAGGGGACTCATTTGGCATCAGCAAGGTCTTTTTGACATATCCCCATTGCTCCAGTTCAGCAAGCTGAGACTTGATCGCTGTTTCCCCGTCCTCACAGATAGCCACAAGTCCGGCTATCGTGAAATTCCATGAAGGCGGCAAGTCATTGATCTTACCGAGCAGTCCTATCGAATCACAGCCGATATTGGTTGAACGCACAAAGCAGTTGCTTAGAACGGCATAGCCGCCTGACCTATGTACCCGGCAGATCGTATCTGGTATTGTCTTTTTTGCTTTTTTCATCTTGTCCATTTCTCTCACCTCGGCTTACGCTCCGTACACAAATTCCATATTGGATATTCGCAGCTTGTTGACCGCATAGACATGACCATACGGCTTCTGCACCACAAGGAGGAAACCTCTCTTGCACAGCTCATACACAGCGGTACGAAGCTCATCGAAAGTGAACTGCGAAAGCTCACTGTAATGGCGAAGCTCATCGACCGTAACGTAGTCAAAGTCTGAATGGTTAAGCATAGCCGTCAGCAGTTCGTCACAGGCTTTGGCTTCAAAATGGTAATTGAGCAGATTGATCTCAGTAGGGTTCGGCATAGAAAGACCTCCTTGACAAGTTTCATCTGAAATAAAAAAGCTCCTCATCATCCTGTTTGTGTACAGGCTCAGTGAGAAGCGATGTGCAATATTCAATTTTTAGGCATAAAAATAGCGGACAGCACTTCTGTTATGAAACACCGTCCGCTATTGTCCATTATTCAATTTGCTTTGTCAACAGGCTTTCTACCGTTTGTTTTAGGGTTTCTACCAACTTTCTACCAACCTTGACGGCGGTAGGTATCTACCAAGTTTCTACCCAAAATCTTAAATCAGGTAGATTTTTGAGTTTGACGAAATAGCGCGGTTTCTGAGATTTCTACCTCAAAAAGTGACGTAAAATAGAGTTCTAAATGTCTCTTAATGACCACTAAGGGATACTAATGCCGAATAGCGTCAATAATACCATAAAAAGAATACAAGTCAATAAATAAAGACGTTGTTTTAAGAAACTCATAAGAATTCCCCTCATCTATAAAGACGTGCAATAACAAATAAAGTTGCAAACAAAAAAAAATCTCTCGTACTATCCCGCAGAGGCCCCCGATGTTTTTCAACACTCTCGGTGCAAACAGCATTCACCAAAACATATCGTAACAAATCACCCCAACAAAAAAGGGCAGCCCACGCCGCCCTAATATGTATTATTTTTTCTTAGCCATAAGCCCTATCATTATAAGCACTACCACCGCACCGCCACCGATACAGCCGAAAAGTACCCAGTCCGTCTCCGTGTTCTCTGTGGCGTTCTTCTGCTCCTTGATGACCCCCTGCTCCGCCATAGCCTCCGCCGCAGAGCTTTCCGTCACAATGGAGCTGTCCTCCGTCTGAGGGCTGTCCGCATACACCGCCCACGGTATTATCA
>NZ_JBDGDD010000030.1:0-29228 GCF_040909065.1 Ruminococcus sp. RTP21359st1_H3_RTP21359_211015 | reverse complement strand
CTTTATTTTATCAGATTTTTGCCTATCTCTCTTTTCTTTTTTCTTAATTTTGTCCAATATCTATTGTAGCACTACACCTTACCGCCTTCCATCGCCCCAATTCTATTGACATTTCCACCTTGTTGTGCTATCATAAAAGTTTACGAGTTAGTCGTAACTAGCTGCATGATACCGCAGAAGTAAGATAGTAAGATAGATAAGAAAGGCGGAACATAATGAAAAGTTCTGCAATAGTAAAAAAGGCACTGCATAAAGCGTACGGTGTTTTGTACCATGTTGCAGGCAGGAAAGATAAAGTCGTTATTACAATATCAAGTTGCAACGTCATGCAATGAAAGTTTCTTTACTTTTATCAAGCTTTTTTTGTCCACCTAATTTTTTTTGAACAATCATGCTTTTTCTGACATATTATAAAAATGAAAATGCAAACGCAGTCACACTGATCTAATGCGTTTGAGATATGGAGGGTAATTTATGTCAGAAAAGTATTTTTTGGGTGCAATGACGCAGAATGGGTTTTCCACGGAATTTGGCAAGATAATGGCTGATAAGGAGTATTTCACATTCATACTCAAAGGAGGTGCAGGCACGGGAAAATCTTCACTTATGAAAAAGATAGCCGCTGAGTTTGAACCGACAGAGGACGTCACTAGGTTTTATTGCTCCTCTGACCCTGCTTCCCTTGATGCAATCGTTCTGCATACATCAAAGGCCATAATCTGCGACGGCACTGCGCCCCACGTTATGGAATGTTCATATCCAGGAGTTTGTCAGAAAATAATCAACTTAGGAGAGTATTGGGACGAAGAAAAGCTGAAGGCCTTCAAATCTGAAATAATCGAGGTCACAGACAAAAACAAGTCGCTTTTGGCAAGAAGCAAAAGGTTTACCACTGCCCTGTCTAACGTTTGCTTCGATACCTACAATTGCGGTGAAGGCTGTCTGCTGGAGGAAAAGCTGAAAAGCTTCACAGAACGATCAGCAAAACGTCTTCTAAACAAAAAAGGCTCTGGCAGCGGCAAAACTGATCTTAGACAGTTGACCGCTTTGACGGAATACGGCTGTATGACGCAGCTTGCCACTCTTGACAGCTACCTTGACGTGTTCGCCATGGGCGATGATTATTATGCCGCTTCCCACAAGTTCGTCACCCTCATGGCACATCAGGCTGTAAAGCGAGGTTATGATGTTATCCTCTGCCCTGCTATCCTATTTGGCAACACCCTTTACGAGCATTTGCTTATCCCGGAGGCTGGCATCGCATTTGTGATAAATTCCCCTATAAGCAAGCTTGACGGCTTTGAAAAAGCTATCAACATGGGCAGATTTTATGACAAGAAAAAGATCTCAGCCCTGAAAACAAGACTGAGATTAGATAAAGTCACCGCCTCCGACCTTGCAGAGGAAGTGTATTCAGGCATCAAGAAAGCCAAGAAAGTCCATGACGAGATAGAAAAGTATTATATCGCCGCAATGGACCACGCCGCCCTTAATAAGGTTTGCGACAGCATTTCAAGGGAAATTCACGAAAGGACTATAAAATAGTTTTCCACATTCCGTCGTAAGGCGCAGGCTCAAAGCCCATTTTCTTATAAAGCGATATGGCTCTGCCGTTTTCAAGCTCGACCTCAAGACGGATACGGCGGAGCTTTTTGTCGCCATTTTCCTCGATATACTTAAAAAGCTCCCTGCCTAGACCTTTTGAGCGGTATTCCTCCAGCACAAAAAGCTCGTCTATCCATATAGTAATACCGCCTGCTTCAACTGAATATGTTTTCATTGTAACACAGTAGCCAACATTATTGCCGTCACAAACGAGCATATAACCCTGCACATACACGTCAGACCTCATCATTTCATCGAAGCCCTGCTCAAAATGCTCTCTTGGAACAGGCTTGTCCACCGCAGAAGAATTATAGAACTCAGTGGAAAATCTGATATAATCTTCCCTGTCCTCAGGCACAAATTTTCTTATCATTTTTATCTCTCCGTTTCTTTGGTATTAACCTATTATAGCATTTTATTTACCAAAAGTCAAATGCACAAATTTTGTTGCAAAAGTCCAGATTATGTGATATAATTATTTTGGATAGTTTTAATCATATTTGTGAGGATACATAATGAAATATACTTTTGATTGCGACCGCTGGGGAAGCAGTTTTTCAGTGCCGTCTAAAGTGGTCGATAAATACATAAAATTAAGTGATGGCGACTTTGTAAAGGTACTTCTCTGCATACTCTGTTCAACGGAACGTGAATGCGACAGTGCAAAGCTTGCGGAAAAGTCCGGACTTTCTGAGAACACTGTCATTGACGCTGTGACACATTGGGTATCGCTAGGAGTCATCACCACAGAACACAGTGATACGACAAATCCTGCACAGGTCAAAGCCGTTTCTACACCTGTTTCAGAGCCTGAAACAAAGGCCGAACCTGTTTCAAAAGTGGAGGCAGTTGCCCCGAAACGTCAGAGCGTTTCAAACAAGCTGTGCATAAGATACAAAAATTCCGAGATACTGGAAAAACAGCAGAAGGACCCTAACCTTGCACATCTTTTTGACGAGATACAAACCGTTTTACAACGCACTATCAATGGAACTGAGCAAGGGGAACTTCTTGCTCTTTATGAATATTACCGATTTGATGCTGCATCTATTCTCTTAGCCGCTGAATACTGTGTGTCACTTGAAAAGCACAACGTGTCTTACCTTGTGACAGTAATGCGTGGGTGGTTTGAACAAGACATCTGTACTTATCAACAAATTGAACAAGAAATAATTAGGCTTTCCAACATAAAAAAGTATGAATTCAAGGTACTGAAAATTTTCGGACAGACCGCAAAGCCGTCAAAGCAGCAGCTCGAGTTTATAGAAAAGTGGCGAACAATGGGCTTCACTGTTGAAATGCTGGAGATAGCCTATAACAAGTGCGTTGACAATACCAACAAACTGAATTACAAATATATAGACACTATACTGTCAAACTGGGCTGGCAAGAGTATCACTACCCCTGAACAGGTCTCACACGAGGACGAAAAGTACCACACCTCCAAGAAAAATAAGAATACTAATAAGCAAACTTCCTATAATCTTGATGATTTTGAAAAATTCGCAATGAATTTCGATCTAGAAAAATCAGGAAAGCTATGATAAGGAGTAGAAAATGAAATATTCAATAACCGCATATGACAAGGCTGAAAATGAACTTAAAAGACGGCGTGAAGCTGTCATGAACGAGCATGAGGTCCACGCTCAGGAGATAGCACAGCGACTTCCTGAAATAGAGGTTCTTACAAGATCACTAAAAGCAAATAACTGTGAACTCATGAAGGGCATAGTAGGCAAAAATGCTCATGGAAGAGAATATATACAAAAAATGCGTCAAAACAATGCCAATACTAAACGTGCCATTAAAGGGCTGCTTAAAATGGGAGGTTATCCTGAGGACTACCTTGATTATCACTATTACTGTCCTAAATGCTGTGATTATGGCTATCGTGACGGAGTGAAGTGCAAGTGCTTCACCGACTTGCTGAAAAAATACACCACTGAGGAGCTTAACGAGAATTGCAGTATCCAGCTCCACGATTTCTCTGAGTTCAGAATAGAATTTTATCCTGAAAACGACGGTAACGGAATGTCACCGAGAGAGAAAATGAGAACTGTGTATTCAAACTGCCGTGCATATGCTGACAAATTTCATGAAAACTCTCCATCACTGTTTTTCATTGGCAAAACAGGTCTTGGCAAGACTTTTCTTTCAGCCTGCATTGCAAATGAACTTATACAAAAGGGCTACAGCGTCATTTTCGCCTCTCTGCTTAAACTTCTCAGACAGATAGAGGACGAGCATTTCGGCAGAGCTACAGGTCAGACACTTGACATCATAGAGAATGCCGACCTTGTTATCCTTGACGACCTCGGCTCAGAATTTCAAACGAGCTTTACAGATTCCGTGATCTATGAAATAATCAACGAGCGTATCAACCTTGGCAGGCCAACGATAATCTCTACCAATCTCACCAATGAAGAATACAATGCAAAATATAATGAGCGTATAGTTTCGAGGCTCACAGGCTGTTTCATGCCTATTATGTTTGTGGGAAACGATATTAGACACGTAAAGCTGAAAAATAATCTTTAAGGGGTAAAAAATGAAAAAAATTAGGGGAACTTTTCTTTCTATACCGGTGCTTCTGCTTGCAAACGCACCTGCGCTGTGGAAACTTATTGACATAAATTCTCTGTTCAAAACGCTTATCATCATACTTTTGGCACTATACACCTTGGTTTTCATGTTCAAATCACATGGACGCAAAGGTTCTCATGGAAAAATCCGACGGCTTGATTCCGGAGCGTTTGTACTTGGCTGCGGTGTTTTGCAAAGCGTTATACAGCTTATAATAGTGATAGTGCTTTGCTTTACAAAGCTGAACGGTTGGCGGCTTCTTGCAAATTCACTTTGCGCTTATGCTATAACAACGCTTTTATGTCTGAGTGGCATTGTGCGGATAGCGGCTTCGGCACGTCAGGTGAAAATACTGTGGTATGTTATTCTGTTATTCACCTGGTACATACCTCTTGTGAACTGCATCGTGTTCAGAAAATTCTACAAGGCAGCGAGAAGTGAATACTACTTCGAGCAGGCAAAGCTTGACCTTGACGCTGCACGAAAAGAGAACGAGATATGCAAGACAAAGTATCCTATACTTATGGTGCATGGCATATTCTTCCGTGATTGGCAGGTAATAAATTATTGGGGCAGGGTACCAAATGAACTTATTAGAAATGGCGCAGAGGTCTATTACGGCAAGCAACAGTCCGCCAACAAAGTATCCGTCAGTGCCACTGAGGTAGCTGAAAGGATAAAAGAAGTCATTGCAGAAACTGGCGCAGAAAAGGTCAACATAATCGCACACTCAAAGGGTGGGCTTGACTCGAGATACGCTATCTCTCACCTCGGCATGGACAAATATGTGGCAACTCTTACCACCATAAACACGCCACACTATGGCTGTAAATTCGTTGATATGCTTCTTGGGAAGATACCTGAGAGCATACAGGGCTTTGTTGATAGAAAATACAACAAGCTTTTCACTGCTCTGGGTGACAAAGGCCCAAGCTTTTTAGATGGCGTTTATGACCTGACTTACAAAAACTGCTCTGAGCTTAACGCAAGCACCCCTGACAGCCAGTTGGTTTCCTACCGCTCCGTGATGAGCAAAATGAACAGTATACGTTCCGCAGGTTTTCCGTTAAATATCGGCTATCTGCTCAACAAACCATACGGCAAGGGCAATGACGGGCTAGTAACAGTTGAGTCGGGACTTTATGGTGAAAACTCCAAGATGATAGAACACAAGGGCAAGCGTGGCATTTCTCATGGCGATGTTATCGACCTTTTCAGGGAGAACATCAAGGATTTTGACGTGAGAGAATTTTATGTAGATATAGTAAAAGAGCTTAAAGAACAAGGCTTCTGATAAAAAAGCACCCGTATCGCACATGATACGGGTGCTTTGCTATTTTCTGGGGCGAATTAAATATTTCATTCTGAAACGCTGTCTGCCCTTGATAGTTTTGCGATTGAAGTTTGCTATCATCGCATTGAACACAGACATCATTCTAAGCTCATGGGTTGGAAGCTCCTCCTCACCATAAAACCGACAGTCTGACAGACTATCGATCAAAACTCAGCTATCTATTTTTGTCACAGAGTCATAAACTATCTTATATTTTTCGCATACCTTTTCATAATCCTGCTCATAGCCTGACAGCTCACCGTCCCTAAGATCCTCTGTAAGGTCATAGCTCGCCTTGTAAAGCTCATCAAAGCCAAGATTGCTGCAAATGCCTTTGAGGGTGTGAGCCATACGGAAAGCTTCCTTGGCGTTTTTCTCCTCTAAAGCCTTGCACATATCCTGAAAAGTTGTATCATCAGCAAATCTTTTTGCAAACTTTGTTATCATTTTCTCACTGCCGAAACGTACCAGAACGCTGTCATAACTTGCGCCAATGCTTTCATAAAATTCTCTAGTAGTCATCAGGACACTCCTTACAAATCATATCATCTCTTATTCAACGCCATTTGCAAGCTCGTTCTGAATATCTTTAAGACATTCGACAAGCACAGGGTTGAATGTGCCGCACTCTCCGTTAAGTATCAATGCCATAGCCTTTTCATGAGAATACGCCTTTTTGTAAACTCGCTCGCTGACAAGTGCGTCATAAACATCGGCGACAGAAACTATCTGAGCCGATATCGGTATCTCGTCGCCTTTTAGTCCGTCAGGATAGCCCCTGCCGTCATAACGCTCATGGTGCCACCTGCATATGTCATGGGCTATCTTCAAGAGTGGCTCGTCACGGAACTGCTCAAGACTTTCAAGCATATTCGCTCCGATAGCGGAGTGAGTTTTCATTATCTCAAACTCCTCTTTTGTTAGCCTGCCGGGCTTATTGAGTATCTTATCGTCAATGCCTATCTTGCCAATATCATGGAGTGCCGCAGCCATTGGTATGAGAAGCTGCTCAGTGCCGCTGACAGTATACTTGTTTGTGCGCATAGGAAGCCTATCTAAAAGCAGTTCCGTTATGCGCTTTATGTTCACCACATGACTTCCACTCTCGCCGTTTCTGAACTCTACTATCTGGCTGAGTATGCTTATCATCATACGGTTGTTTTTATCTTTTTCGTACATCTGGTCGCTGACAAGGGAAATAAGTCTGCGCTGTTTTGCATAAAGCTTAATGGTATTGAACACACGCTGATACACAACGCGTGAATCAAAGGGTCTGCTGATATAATCAGAAACGCCAAACTCATATGCTTTTCTTATAGAGGACGCAGAATCCTCGCTTGATATCATTATAACAGGGATATCATCTATCCAATGATGTTCCGCCATATAGTCAAGGACTTCAAATCCGTCCATTTCGGGCATGATAATATCTAAAAGCACAAGTGAAATTCCAGTGCCATACTGACTAAGCAGGTCAATACACTCCTCGCCGCTTGCCGCCTCATGTATGATATATTCATTGCCAAGCATTTCAGAGAGTATCTCTCTGTTTATATTTGAATCGTCAACAATAAGTATCTCCTGCTTTTGAGGCTCACCGACAACACTTTCGTGACCATCTGTGACAACTGTATCTTTCTTTGTCTTTGCCTGATACATAAGCTTATCAGCCTTGCTGACAGCTTCGTCAAGGCTATTGCCATCAGAGAAAACACCGCCGACGCTTGCTGACAGACGTATATTTGAATACCCTGGCACAGTTGCCGCATGGATATTTCGTTTTATCTTCCTGAGCTTATGGGCAAAATCGTCCTCCTGAATATCAGGCATGACAAGCAAAAACTCGTCGCCACCATAACGCACAAGCACATCAGATTTTCTAATACAGCGCCTTATAGCATCAACCACTGTCACAAGCACCATATCTCCTGCGTCATGACCGCATGTATCATTATAAACCTTGAAGTCGTCAAGATCTATCATCGCAACGCCCGCAGGCACATGGGACTTTTTAAGTTTATCTTCAAAATATCTCCTGTTGCTCGCACCTGTCAATGCATCAGTATACATTGCCTTATGATATTTTGACAGCTTATTCATTATCTTTTCTCTGTCCTGAACACCCAGCAGAGAGTCCTCATCAAGCTTTTTGATAAGCTCCATAACATACGGCTCTCCGTCAACCTGAACATACTTTGAAAAGACCTGATAAATGTCAGTTCCCATAAATTCAAGCTTAGTTCTCGGCTTTTTATCAATAAAAGTTTTTAAGGATATACAGTTTTCACAAGGCTCGTCCACTTTCCAAAAAGAAAAACACTGACATGGATTTTCAACGCAGCCGCTCACTCCATGAGGACCGTCCGCTTTCAGAAGCCTGACAAAATCAAAAGTTTTCCTGAGAACGTCAATTTTCTTTTCTATCTCCGAAGAGGTAGAACTCAGTTGGCTTTCGCTGTTATCATCGCAGGTCCATAATTTGTACACGTCCATATTCACGTTCTCCTTACGCTTAGTGTAGACTTATTGTTGCTTTTTTTACTTTTTTCGACATTATTAACTGATTTATTATACCACACCTCAATCACATTGTCAACCGAACGATACAAATTACAATATTATTCATAATATTAACACATTCATATTTTAAGCGACTTTGCTCTAGTTTTTCATATATTTATCGTCATTCATAAAGTAAATATGGCACTCCACCTTGATTTTCTCACTGAGCGAGAGCATTTTTCTGAGTATCTTTTCGTAGAAATCAAGCTGTGAACGATATGTCTTTAAAATTCTCTCCTCAAAAAGCTTTCTGTCGGCTTCTTCCTGTATGTTGGTCTTATAGTCAATTATGATAAAGCTTTTGTCTGACATTTTAAGCACAAGATCCATAACTCCGTTGCTGTATTCATTGCCGTCCATACTGTAGAATGGAAGCTCTGTATACACCGCCTGCGCAGTTTTGAGCAATTTTTCGATATCCTTATCTTTCAAAAAACTGTGAAGCTGATAGTTGATATAGTCCTTATAAAAGCTCTCAGAAGCCTGCGAACTGCACTCGTCCTCAAAGTCGAGATACGCTCTGCTGACAATCTTCTGAATAAGCTCTTTTTGCTGTGAAGTTTCGTTATACGGAAACAGCTTTCCACTCATATTCACCGCAAGCTCAAAGGCACGATGTACCATATGACCGATATCTATGCCCTTTGGACGTTTGTAAGACAGTTTCTCCACTCCACTTGGTATAGTGACTTTTTTGCCGTCCTCAAGGTGGCTAGGAGTGATTTTGCTAACATATTTCTCACTGAGCTTTTTAACGCTTTCATCAAAAGCATTTCGGCTGTTGTTCACCTCGTCGAATATATCCTTGACGTTTATCTGCGCCGCCTGCACAGTGCTTTGCGTTGAAGCATTGTTTATCTGCGGCAGTTCTCTGCCTATTTTGCTCATTATAAGTTTATCGATCACAGGTTTTTTCCGTTCAAAAGTATACACAAATATAAAAGCCTGCTTTGCTCTTGTGGCCACAACATATTCAAGCCTGAGCTGTTCGCCAAAATATTTATCCTCTGCCTGCTTCATCTCATTAGGATAGAATGTCAGATAGTCCATATATGAATAATCGCTTGTTTTCAAAGGTACATAGACCTGTCTTTTAGCCACAAGGTCGGTGTACTTTCCACCGCTGAATTTATGATTTTTAGCCTCCGCCATAATAACGATATTCCCCTCAAGACCCTTTGCCTTGTGAAGATTCATGAGCCTTACGCAGTTCTGCTCACTGCTGTCAAGGATAAGCTCTTTTTCTTTCAGCACAGAAAGCTCGTTTTTCATCATGTCCATAAGCTCGCCGCTTCCTGCAAAATCCTGCTTTTCCCACTTTTCAAGAAGATAGATAAGATTTGAAAGCTCATATTCTCTGTTGCTGGTATTATCGAAAAGAAGCTCAGGAAAATCAAGTATCTTATAAAGCTTCGCTATAGGCTCATTGACAGTATCGGCAGACGCCTTTACTGCAACAAGCGTGGCGTCATTGCTTTCACAGTTTTGTTCATAATCGTCTACGTCAATTTCAGCGTCTTCAAAATCGATGCTGTCAGGCCTACATCTCCAAAGGATAGAATAAGCCTTTTCCTTTGCGGTAGGACTGTAGCTTTCAAAAACGAACTCTGCAAGAGCAATAAATCTTTTCAGCACCAGACTGTTTTTCTGAGGACGTTTGCCCCACATTGTGTATGGTATGCCACGATTTGTCAAGACCATTGAATAAAACTCCATTTGAGTTGTGTTCCAAAGAAGCAGAAGAAAATCACTGTATTTTATAGGTCTTTCCACACCCTTGTCGAATATCTTTCCCACCTTCACAAGGTCTGATATTATCTTAGCCACACTTTCAGCACCTGGATCTTTGACAAAATATGCCCCTCTGATAACGTCATCGGAAACAGCCGCAGGCTTATCAGCCTTTGATATCATATCGCTGTATGTCATACCATATTTGCCGTTTATTTCAGGCTGGAACTTTTCATTTACCCAAGCTATAAGCTGCTCATCAGAGCGGAAGTTGTAATCAAGTGAGAAAAACTCGCAGTTTTTTTCGTTATTGTTCTGGAATTTGGATTTCATTTTGTTATAAAGCCTGATATCGGCGTCACGGAAGCCGTAGATAGACTGTTTAGGGTCGCCCACCGCAAACAGCGCACCGTCACGGAGCGGGCATTGCCATATATCACCGCCTGCTATAAGCTTGCTGTCGTCTGCACAAAGATACAGCAGAAGCTCAGTCTGCATAACATCAGTATCCTGAAACTCATCTATATAAATGCAGGAATACTTGTCTTTGAAAAACGCTCTTGCCTCACTGCTGTTTTTAAGAAGCTCGTGAGTGTGATACAAAAGCCCGTCATTTGAAACGCTCTCCCCGTCTTCACTCTCCTGATAAGCCTTTACAGCCTGCTCTATATACGTTGCCGTCTTGTTGAGTGCATACAGTGCATTTTCTTTCTTTACATTATCAAACCCACTTGGGCTGAAAATAGCCATGTTCTCATTGCTCTTTGGATGATCTTTCTTAATTTTCGTCTTATTAAAAGGCTCAAGGAACTTTTTGCAAGCTTTAAGATTAGCGCAAACTTTTACATAATTATACTTTGGGTCGTAGACATTCATATTATCAGGAAAAAACTTTGTCACATCACCAACAAGAAAACCTGCTATATCTTCGTATTTTCCACCCAAAGCACCATTATAGAATGCACGCACAAGACTATCCCTATAGTTACACATTTCTTTATAGGCAAGCTTATTTATGGTGTCAAATGTCACACTGTCATAGCTTTTATCCCTAACAAACTCAACATCTCTGTATTCAGCACACTCAAGAAATGTTTCCATAAGAAAGTTTTTCACACGGCTGTCTCTGAGCTTATATTGATTGCTGTTCAGAAAGCCGAAATCTTCCATGTTCGCACCATTTGTGCGGTAATATCTCTCGAAAAAGTCAGCCTGTGCCTGCTTTGTTTCACAGTCCTCGGCAAGTTTTAATCCCAAATGCAGGTCAGCTTCAAAAGGCTGTTCTGACAGCATACTCAAACAAAAGCTGTGTATAGTGCTTATCTTCATGCGCTGTAAATTCATAACAGCGTTCTCATACAGTTTCTTTTCCTCACCGCTGCATTTTGCGATATTCTCCGTAAGCCCTGCCTGTATCCTCTCATAAAGCTCGTTTGCAGCAGCGTTGGTGAAAGTTATAAGCACTATCTTTTCAACAGGTATACCTGCGCCTATCTGACCTATAACACGCTGTATTATAAGCCTTGTCTTGCCTGCACCTGCGCCTGCTTCAACAAGGATATTCTTATCATAACTGTCTTTGTTTATTATATAGCTTCTTATCTGTTCTTCACTCATTCTGTTGCACCCCCTGAGCAAACTTCTTCATAAGCAGGACAAAACGTGCATGGAGTAATTTTATCATTCTTATTCACAATACACTTTTTAAAGCCCTCTTCTAATATTTTATCAAATGCTGTTGTTATCATGTTTTTAATAGATGAATTATCCCCATTGCTGACCACATGACCGCTCTTACCCTCAAGAATGAAAACATAATCTGCGGAAACGATATCACTTTCGCTCACTTCTCCCACAGGCGTAAGACCTTTTTCAAGCGCAAGGGCATAAATATGATCCTGTGGGTCTTCCGGAAGCTTTTCCCTGAATTTTTTGATATCCTCCGTCTTGTAGTCAACTATCTGATATGACACCTTTGTGCCGTCTATTATCCTGTCAAGGCGGTCTATCCTACCCCTTATGGTGACTTCATACTCTCCTATTTTCACATCACCGTTGAACGGATACTCGACCTCAACGACCTCACGTTTGCCTGAGTGTATATCGCCGTGCAGTTCGTCAAGATAAGCTTTGACACAGGTGTAATATTCATTTCTCTCACTATGTGCCACAGCCATATCCAACGGTGGATAATCAAGAAGGTATTTTTTCGTAACACTCTCAAATATCTCATCAAGCATCGCCTTGTCAGCAGTTTCAGACACCTCAGCCGCACTTTTTCCTTTAAGCACAGTCTTGGCATAATTCTCCATTATCTCATGTATATACATTCCCTTGACATTGCCTTTGAGCCATGCACTGCGGTCTATATCCACCTCCTGCGGCTTTTCAACATGGGCAATACGCTCATAGAAAAACCTCAGCGGACACTGAAGCATAGTCGAAAGGCTTGTGGCAGAAATGATAAAATGTTTATTTTCGCACATTTCACGCAATATATCTATACGGCTTTTTCTTTGCTTATCAAGATACTCCGTAAGGCTTTCGCTTTGCTTCGCACCGTCATCATGAAGCCCGATTTTTTCTGCCTTGTTTAGAAAAGCACTGTTTAATGATATCTCAGAACGCACGCTCACCTTGCGTCTGTCAGAAAGATAATCATACACTTCTATTTTGTTTACATCAATGCCCTTTTCAGCCGCAATAACAGTATACACTGCCGACGGGCTTTGCGCTCTTATTTTCACGGTATCATAAACACTACAGCTTACAACAAGGTTTGCTCTCTCAGCCATGAGAACAGTTCTCACAAGGTCAGTGAGCTTTCTGCGCTCGATAGCGTCAGAACAATGGTCACGGTTGCCGAAAAGCTGTTCTCTCTCCTTATCGTTCAGAACAGGTGACTCGTCCTGCATGACAGGAAATCTTCCTGTTGTCAGACCAAGAACATATATGTTTTTCATGAAAAGCGCAGAATACCGCCCCATAAGACAGCAGGTAACAGCGCCTTTTGATGCAGGCAAAGAATACCTTGCGTTCTCTGCAATGTCGGTGATCTCAGTCATTGCTTCCTGCAAGCTAAGACTCTTGTCATAGTCTGCATAAAATCTATATCTGCCTATTAAAGCGTCCTTAACACTTGATATGGAACTTCTCTGCTCAGCGTTTGTGCCTCTCACATATTTTTTTACCAAGTTCAGCACGCCACCGTAAAACTCTTTTGCGCTGACATTTTCTTTTTTAAAGACATCATAAAAGTCCGTAAACACCTGACTATCCCTTGTGCTATACCATTCAATGCCCCAGCCGTTTCCTGAGTTCTGTGCTTCAAGGAATATCCTGCCCTTGCTTTTGGTCTTGCCGTCCTCTACTATCTCCTCATATTTGAAAACAGGCGAAAGCATCACATCTTTGAAAAGGTCAAATCTATAGTCATTTTTGCACCATGTAAGCATTGCCCTGAAAAATGCAACAACGTCACTGTGTCTGCATGAAATGCCCTCAGGAAATTCCACAGGGACTTTGTATTGATCGCACATATTCATGAGCAAGTCCATATACTCATCATCTGGACACAGCACAACGGTATCGCAAAGCTCGTAACCACTGTTCACGATATGTAGAACAGTTCTCTCCACCTCGTTTGTTACGCCATAATTTCTCCAAAGCTCCGCCTTTTGTGCTAATTTTCTCAGACCATTCTGATACTGCTCATCGCTCATATCAGCCATACTATCTATAACCGCAGGATCAGGCAAAAGCCCTATATACTCCGCTGTCAGCTTGTCAGCTTCTATTTCTTTGTCATATGCAAAATGAACGCTGTTCACGTCTGCCTTACCAGCCTTTATAAGACCGCTGGCGATGCTTATGAGCTTTGCACTGTCATATAGTTTGCTGTCTGAAAGCTTATTTTCATACGCTTGAAAGATCGCACTCAGCGTGTTGATACGTCTGCTGTCAAAGGACAGTGAATCAGGGCGTATACAGTTCATTCTAAGCTCTGATATTGTCTTAAATATCTCCATGCAGGCATTATGGTCATCGCTTTTAAAATAGTTTATACCGCTTTCATCAATAATACGTCTTACTATCTCACAGCCCTCAGCATTTGACAGCGTTATTATCCTGCTGTCCATATACTCGGCACTGGTTTCGATAATATGCTTTGCATGATCTGCGACTGTGTATCTTTCAAGCCTTATAACAATATTTTCACCGCTTGCGTTCTCCAACATTCTCTCAGCGTTGAGATAATCATTACATATGTAAACCTTTTTAGTCAAAGGGTCTGCTTCATTACAGTCTTTGAGCCACTCTATAAAAGTCATTACGCTTTCTCCCCTAACATAAATTATCATAATAACATTTTACCATAGCAGAAAAATCTTGTCAATCTACAATTAGCGTGTTTGTATACTTTTTTGAAACATAATATTAAAAGAAATTTATTGACAAAAACATACCGCTATGTTAAAATATACTTTGTAAAACTTGCGTGGATTTTTCCTGACAGTATGTCACTTTTCGCCACACAGCAAACAAGCTGTGCGGCTTTTTTTCTGCCCACAGACAAAGGAGTGTAAAAAAATAAATGAACAGTGATTTCATGAAAACAAGACCGATCTTCCCTCTTCTGCTTTCAATGTCCCTGCCAATGGTGATATCAATGCTTGTAAACTCTCTTTACAACATCATTGACAGCTTTTTCGTGGCAAAGATAAGCGAGGACGCAATGACATCGCTTTCACTGGTGTTCCCTGTGCAGAATTTTATAAGTGCCACTGCTATCGGCTTTGGTATCGGCATCAATGCGGTCATTGCCATATATCTAGGTGCAGGCAGAAAGGAAAAGGCTGACATTGCCGCAACTCAGGGGCTTGCCCTTTCGGCTTTGCATGGTATTGTGCTAATGATAATATGTATACTTATAATGCCTGCATTTCTATCTATGTTCACAAGTAATAAAAACGTTGTAGATCTTGGCGTGCAGTATTGCAACATTGTATTTACATTCTCTCCTGCATTAATGCTTGCCATTGCATTTGAGAAGATATTCCAATCTGTCGGCAGAATGAAGATATCAATGTTCAGTATGCTCTGCGGCTGTATTGCAAACATAATCCTTGACCCTCTGCTTATTTTTGGCGTTGGATTTTTTCCTGAGATGGGTATAAAGGGTGCGGCACTCGCCACCGGTATCGGTCAGGTGCTGACCCTTGTCATATACATAATAGCATATCTTCGCTGTGAGCTTCCTGTTAAGCTTTCCGCAAAACACAAGCGTCCTGACGGCATGATAATCGCAAAGATGTACTCCATAGGCATTCCTGCAACACTTAATCTTGCGCTGCCGTCACTTCTCATATCCGCCCTCAACGGCATACTTGCGGCATATTCACAAAGCTATGTGCTTGTTCTTGGAATTTACTACAAGCTCCAGACCTTTCTTTATCTACCCGCAAATGGTGTTATTCAGGGTATGCGACCAGTTATCAGTTTTAACTACGGAGCAGGCGAGAAGGAGCGTGTGAAGAAAATTTACCGCATTGTTCTTTACATGACAGGTGTGATATTGGCGGCAGGAACTATCATATGCGCACTTTTCCCAGCCAAGCTCATAGGGCTTTTCACGGAAAACGCTGACACTATCGCCATAGGCAAAACAGCACTTCGCCTTATCTGTATCGGCTTTGTTATCTCCGCAGTATCCGTCACCTCATCAGGTGCGCTGGAGGGACTTGGCATGGGCATTCCGTCGCTTATGATATCTCTGTGCAGATTTATTGCGATAATACTGCCACTTGCGTTTTTCCTCTGCAAGCTCACAGGACCAACAGGCGTATGGAACGCATTCTGGATAACAGAAGTCGTCACCGCTTTGATATCTGTATTTATCTACAGATTTTCAGTTTCAAGGCAAAAAGATTTAAAATAAACACCGTTGCCATTCCACAATTACCATTTATCCCTATTTAACAACTTGTAATTTGCAAAAAAAGCGTTGACATTTTGCAAAAAAAGTGTTATAATATATCTTACATGCCGCTGTGGTGGAATAGGCAGACACAAGGGACTTAAAATCCCTCGGGGTAAAACCCGTACCGGTTCAAGTCCGGTTAGCGGCACCATTGAAAGAATGTCGATTTTACGGCATTCTTTTCTTGTTTTCTGACTGATTTGGTAGAAAAGTTTCTTGTGTATGAGCTTTTTTCTACCGGATTTCTACCAAATTTTCTACCAAAATCGCTGCTTTTTTCAATTTCACTTTCATTTTTGGTCTTAGCACAAAAGATTTTTATCCCCCGTGTCAAGTTGACTTGATTAACTTTTTTTACTTTTTTTATAATGCCGCCGTGGTAGAATGGGTAGACGATCGGCACACTATTATCGCAGGTTCTCAGGTTGAGGACTTGCGATTTTTTTCGTCCTCTGAACCTTTATCATGGATAGCCTGTTCCGTATCTGTACTGTCTCCACCCAACACTTTGGCGATAGTCTCCGCAGACTCCACTTTGGAATGAAAGTCGAGGTGACTATAAAAATTGGCTGTAACATTAAATGTTGAATGTCCGAGCCACTCCTGGATCGCCTTCATGGATACTCCGTTTGCCAGCAACAGACTGGCACATGAATGACGAAGATCATGGAATCGAATGTGTTTGAGCTTATTTTTCTTAATGATGTACTTGAAGTGAGTAGTTACAAAGTTTGGCGTAATCAGCTTACCGAAGTTGTCACGGCACACAAAGCCGTCATATTCCCTGTCAAAGTCTTTACCGAGGAGCTTCGAGTAGTATTCTTCAAGGGTTTTGCGTTCTATTAGCATCTGCTCAATATGAGGAATCAAGGGAAAAGTTCTTACACTGGACTCAGTTTTAAGCTGATTTTCGACAAAAATCATTTCTTTGCCGCCGCCATAAGTGCTGGAAACCTTACGGCGAACCGTGAGTTTCTTTTCCTCAAAGTTGACGGAATCCCACTTCAAACCAATAATCTCGCTCTTGCGAAGTCCGTAGTAGGCTGCAATATGTACCACAAGTTCAAGTCTATCGCCCTTGAATACTTCAAAGAGCTGTTCCAACTCGTCCTTGTTGTAGAAATTGGCTTCAAACTTCTGGATTTTCGGCAGTTCAACCTTATCTGCGACGTTTACATCGAGCATATCCATTTTTACAGCATATTTTAGTGCTTTGTGGATATTGGCATGGTAATGCTTTACCGAATTGCCCGAAAGACCGCTGTTGAACTTATCGTTATAGAACTGCTGAAGCTGTAAAGCTGTCAGGTTGCCAAGAAGAAGATGCGGATAACGCTCGTCAAAATAGTTTTTGATCCTGGTGATATAGCGATTGTAGCTTTCATAAGAGGTTCGTGCGATTGTCGGTCTGATTGTTTCAAGCCAGTAGTCAAGAAATGCTGTGAACTCAAAACCTGTCTTGCATACAGCATCATCACTGAGAACCTCCTCGCTGAGTTCTGTCTTTTCCTTTGGGGTTTCCTTGACTTTTGTTAAGCTGCCTGTGAGAAACTCCTCATAGAACTTTGCTACTATTACGTTCACCTTTGCTGTCAGTGCTTTATAAGAACAGTCAACAGGCAAGTCGGTTGTAACCCATTTTCTCTTACGCTTGCCACTATCGTCCTTGAAATCAAAGACAACATAGTTTTTGCCCTTCTTTTCGGCAATAATGTACTTAAAAGGCAGACTTGCTTTCATTATATTATCCTCCTTATGTCGAAAGCGGTGGTCTGCGCTATTGACCTCATAACTATATTGTAGCGCGAAACAAAGTCATTTGCAAGCGTTTTCCTACCACTTCTACAAAATTTGACACAAGGGACATTTCTACCAGTTATTTTTGTGCGCATTGCAGAACGAAATCTATAACCGTAGCTTTTGCGACCTTGATTGTTCTACCACAAGGAATTTTTTTGAGTTGTCCTTCCTTGATAAGCTGATAAACCTTTTTCTTTCCATAGCCGAGAATTTCACATAAGTCCTTTACTTCCAGTATCTCAGGATATTCGCTATACATATTCTTATATACAACTTCAAGCGGTATTGAATCCATAGGACATAACCTCCTTCCTATCAGAAGAAAAGAAACTGAAAAAGCGTAGATGTTCCATATTCTATTGTCAAGATACTAAGTGCATCGTTGTCAGTTATTTTTATGCCTGATATTTGATGTACTGTTGGCAGCTTCCCCTCAAATCGAGAGGAAGCTCCCGACAGCATATCAGCCGTCAAACAAAACTAAGAGGAATGTGTGAGATGCCTTTGGCAATGTACGCTCCGAAGGACGTACACTCCCAACAGCATCTCTGCTGTTGACAGAATAATAAAAGAAATTAACATGAAAGCATAGTTGAAAGTATGGGACGGTGCGGCAAATGGAAGAACCGTACCGTCCCTCATCACGGAGGATAGGATATGTCAGCGAGTGATCCGTACCCTTTTCAGCCATCAGCGGTATGAACCCCTCTATATATCAACCGAGGATTTTGCAAAATCGGGAAGGTTTTTCCCATGTTTCTTTCTCCAAAAAGAAAAAATCAGCGTTCTGCACATATTTCTTTATTCGTTTTCGTGCAAGATGATATACTCCTTGAGCTTCTGCTTTGCAATCTTGATTCGGTATCGTACCATGTCAATTGATAAACCGTATTTCTCAACGAGATACCACATCGTCACCTTATCCTCTCTCAGAAAGTAGTCCCGTATAAGCTCATACCCTTCAGGAAAATCCGATTTCAGCAGTTCTAAGGCATCAGGCAGATAATCAAGCCTGTTCCGGTGCCTGATTTGATCCTTTTCTTCTTCCTCGCTTATGGGAATACTCGCAGGATCGGGATTTGAAGATAGAACATCGTCAAAATCGGGATAGATCTTTCCGTTTTTTGCATCCAACTCCTCAAGGTATCGTTCTTTTCGCAAGAGCTTGTTGTACTCTTTCTCGATGTTACGGGGAACATCATCGCCAAAGTGGACATACATAAATCTTCCCATTACTCACTGTCCTCCTTAGCAGAGGTCAGGTTTGTAAGAGGTTTGGTATGGATTGCCTTCAACTGTTCATTGCAGGCTGTCAGCGTATAACGTTTATCGAATGCACAGCCGTCAAGATAAGCCCTGATGATATTCTTATCTGCTTTTCTGTAATCCTGGTCGCCTGGCATCGCATACAGCAGAAGCGAAAACAAGTAACGCTGCCTGAAAGGGTGAAGTCTGATTGCTATACAGACCGCACAGAGGTAATCATATTGCATCTTCCTTTTACCCGAAAGATACCGTGAGAGCGTAGATGGAGCAATTCCCGTCAGTCTTGCAAGCGTTTTCTGGCTTATATTGATCTCGTCTAAATACCGACATAATGCCACGCAGAAGCTGTCCTTGTTCTGCTCATTGAGATCATCAGTCCCGTAAACGTAAACTTCGTAGCTTTGCGGCTCCTCATGTTCGCTGAATAATGAAATCTGAGGAGTATGTAAATCATTCATAATACCGGTTCCGTCCTTTCTGTCAGACGGAAATCAGCAAATGAACATAGTAAGCCTGTCATTCGGAATATACCCGTCCGACAATCAAACATTACTCGTCCATTCGATCGTTTCATATTCAGTTTCCATACAGTGATCGAGTAACCCTCCTGCGCAGTAAGGTTCACCGTTGGAGCAACGCTTCGATGCGTTCTATATTATTATGAACCATTACAGCGTAAAAAGCAACTTCTCAGCGTTCCCGTTCGGGAACACTCGATTTTTATAAAAGCCCCATTTTCCTGCACTTTTCGATAATACACTACCGATTCAACATTTCCACCTAACTCATTCAAACCTCAGTTCCATGTTGAAAAATTACTCTTTGTGCAAAATTATAGTGCGGCAACTTTTCACCAAAATTTCATTTTCCTATCACATTATGAGTAAGAAAAAGGGCGGCCTGATCTGCTCAGACCGCCCTTTATGCCGAGAGTTTACAGCATAACACACTCAACTTCTGTATCAGCACAAACAAATCCGCAAGGCAATCAATGCAGACCGTGATCTATTATCATCGTCCAGTACACAGCTATCACCCCCTAAAGACCGTAATGGATTACCGATCAAGTCTTGTATGGAACTGTTCAATGACATCACAAAAGTATCGAGTTGTATGCTTGTCTGCTTCCATTATATGAAACCAGTTGTACAAAATTTGGCTTTCTGGAAACAAACTTTTATTTTTTATTATATCATTTAAGATAGATAGAATTTGTAATTCTGAAAAGAGCCATTGCTTTATCGCAACAGCTCTGATAATTGATGATTTATAGTTTGTATTCTTTCACATATTCTCTCACGTCAATACCGCTTTCGATATATCTCAGCAGTATCTCCGCACAGGCATGACTATCACTGTCTGCCTGATGATGATCGAGAGCAATACCGTAGTGATCGCACATCACGTTTAGGTTATGCTTTATATCAGGCAGAACACGCCTGCCAATCTGGACCGTACAAAGGTATTTTGCCGTCGGTTTCCAAGAGATACCGTAATCACGCAGACAGGCACGAAGAACGCTCATATCGAACACAGCATTATGTGCAACTAGGATACCCTTGCTCATGATAGGCTCAATCTTCTTCCATAGCTCTGCAAAATTCGGAGCGCCCTTGACCTTATCCGCATCTATTCCGGTGAGCTTAGTGTTGAAGTAGTCGAAGTGTGTTTCGGGATCAACAAGAGAAAAGTAGTTCGCCACGATCTTATTATCCTTGATTGCAGAAATGCCTATCGCACTCATACGGTCATTTGAACGATTGGGCGTTTCAACGTCAAAGACTATGTAGACTGCCATATCGTATCACTCCCAAGCAAAGCAGATTATAGGTTAATTATACCACAACGGAACGGAAAGGTCAATCGGCAGAAAGAAAACAACCGACATTGCTGCCGACTGCCTTTCATTATGCTCCGATTCGCTCAAAGCTATTCAAAACCTGTTTATCCGAGAACAATGACAGCTTACCGTCAGATCATTAATTATGGGGTTGCACAAGAGTTGCTTGTGAGTTGCAGAAAGAGCCGTCACAAAGCTGTTACTCAGCAAATTCAGGATAAGCTCTGAGCATTTTACGGACTTCTTCCAAATACTCAGCTCGTTCTTTTGCAGGCGAAACAAGCTCCACACCGTCACCATACTGCATAAGCCACAGATAAAATTTGCGGTTGATACCTACCCGTACACGGATACGAACATAGTCAGCATCTTCATCGTGAAGGATCGAAGCGTAATCTCCAAAATTTTCCCTCATTTCATCGAGCAGATACTTCTTTACCCGCAGTGTGACTACGGTGAAGTATTCAGGAGCAAACATATCCGTTACGAACCCCTCATAATTGTCCTCCGGTGGCAGCCGAACATAAGACACTTCGCCACCGAGGATATTCTTCATTCGGTCAACTCTATATATACGCCATTTCCTGTCCTTTTCATTGAGGCATTTAAGATAGAATCGCTCATGGAAGTAGATCACGCTCACAGGGAGCATTTCCCGTTTCTTATAGTAATAAGCTATCTGTTTCGTTGTTTCGTCATACTTGCCGTATTCAAAATCTATTTTCTGCCGTTCACCGATCAATCTATGAATCTTATCCAAGTTTTCCAAGAGATCGAGTGTCGAGGGACAACGTTCATTCAGAACGATACGGCTGATGAGCTGCCTGATCTCTGCATCGGAACACATACCCTCAAATTTCTTTATCAGTGTTTTCTTCTGAAATGCTGTCAGGAATTTGTTTATCGATATCGAATCAACGATGAAACGTATTTCATTGAATGAGAAACCCTTGTCAATTAAAGCATAGTATGCCGTGTTATGTTCACGGTTATGCTTTACGATATGATTTCCCATAGCAGTCAGCCTGTCAAGGTCACGGCGAATCGTTACGTTCTTCACCCTGGTCAGATTGCAGACATTGGCGAGGTGTTCTTGTATCTGGCTGATTGATACATAGTGGTTCTCGTCCGTGTACCGTGACAGATAATCGTAGATGTATATAATTCTTTCATGATCCATTTTATTTTCCCTCCTGAAAAAGCTGAAAACCCTGTTCTGAAACGGAGTTCAGAACAGGGATTTTTGCATTTTACTTATCCCGTTCACGCATCGCCCCTAAATGAAATATATTCTTCTGTCAGATAGCGATCCGGACATAGCCTACTATTGCTATTTTACCATAATTATGCATGAGTATCAATCAAGTTCGAAAAAAACGGCATATTATTCGGAATGTTGTATCATCAGCAAATTTAACTGTAAACTTTTCGTGAACATTTGCGGATTTCTTTCCCGATTTCTCAAATTTGGCGGTATATAAGTGAGGGGGTATTGCAGCCGAAGTTGCAAAGCTCCAATTCCTCTGACGGAGAGAGGAAACTTTACAGAGCCAAAGGCTCAAATTGAAGTCACGCACGGAGGGCGTGATTCAAACCCAGCAAGCTCGGTATCTCCGCATTACAATTTCTCAGAAATTTAATGTTCCGATACAATGCTTGCAAGAGGGACACCCCTTGAACCCCGAACAAAAGGAGATGAGAAAAATAGCAGAGATCGAACCGCATAATCGGTATATGCAGATACGACTCACCGAAGCAGAATACGAAGCTATCGAGCGCAAATTTCGCAACAGCGGTCTGAGGTCACGGAGTGAGTTTATCAGGGCTATGATCTTTGAGGGATATATAGTCAATTTTGATGAGGAGAAGTTTGATAAGATTTACAGGCTTGTCGGAAGTATTTCCAACAACATCAATCAGATAGCCGTGAGAGCGAACAGCACGAACAACGTGTATACCGAAGACATCGTGAACATCAAGGAGGGGCAGGATAAGATTTGGCAACTACTAAACTCTTTGCAATCAAAACTACTGAGGTTAAAGCGTTAGCCTATATCGCCAACCCTGAAAAAACAGACGGCGGCAGACTGATCTTCACTTACGGGTGCAGCTCTGATCCTGCACAGGCAAGCAGAGATTTTGAAGCAGTCCGTGCAGGAGGAACGGGCTTGAATACTGTCCTCTCTCAGCACTTTATTCAGAGCTTTAAGCCTGGTGAGATCACGCCCGAAAGAGCTTTGGAAGTAGGCAAGGAACTTTGCGAAAAATTCCTCAAGGGCGAATACCAATACTTTCTCGCAATCCATACCGATACCGACCATACACATCTGCACGTTATCTTCAATAATGTGAACCGAAAAAACGGCAGAACTTTCGAGACCAATATGAATCAGGGCAAGGTCAAGGAACGTGCGTGGAAGAAGCTTATTGACCTGTCGGACGAAGTATGCAAACGACATCATCTGGATGTTATCGAACACCCCGAAAGAACGAAGGGCAAGAGCCATTGGGAGTGGGATATGAACCGTCAAGGGCTATCGTGGAAAGCCAAGCTGAAATACACGATAGATCAGGTTGTGAAAGCAAGCGAGGACTTCGATGATTTTATCAGGAAGTGCGCCGAGTATGGTGTGCTTGTTGAGTACAATCCAGACCACAAGATCGACCTGAAATTTATGCTTTCGGAGCAGAAAGAACGCAATCCGAGAGCCAAGATGACTCGCGCCCGAACACTCGGCTGGTACTATGAAACACGGCAGATCAAAGACCGCATCGCTCAGTATCACGGAGTTATGATCTACACGCCGAGGACAAAGGTCAGAGTTATTACAAAGAAGCCACCGAACAAGTTCGTTCAGGACGCTATCGACCGTGGCAATATGAAGCTCGCCAGTATCGCAAAGAATGTGATAGCCGAGTACGGTGCCCCGCCTGATCAGATACGGCAGGCGGCAATATCGGAATACGCTCACAGCCGAGGACTTCTCTCCGAGCTGAACACCATGAAAACTGAGATTGAGGACTTGCAGGTGAAGCTGAAAGTCCTGCGGAAATACCGCAAGCTGAAAGTGTACGGCGAGGAGTTGAAAACTCTCAGCGGAAGTGCTGCGAAGAAGTACCAAAAGGAACACAGCGCAGAGCTTGCTGAGTACGGGCAAATTCGCACTAAGGTATTGGAACTTTACCCGTCTGGTCATATCCCGACCGTGGAAAGCCTGGACAAAAAAATAAACGCCCTTATACAAGAGCGTTCATTGAAAGATCAGCAGTTTCGTGAAGCGGACAAACGGGCGCGTGACCTTGCCGACGCACAGCGTACCATTGATGAGTTTCTCCGTCAGGAACGCAACGAACAACAGCAAGACCGCAAGCGTAAAAAGAATGGGGATTTGGAGTGATTACAAGAGCCATTTTTCCCGTAGTTCTACTTCATAATCATCACCAAGTTCCATGACAATCCGATAATATGCTTGTTTTGCTCTTTCAATAAAGTCGGCTTGCTCTTGTTCTGACCACAGAAGCGGATTCGGAGGATACTCCCAATCCAATGCTTCATCGTGTTTATTGATAAGATACTCAAGCTCATTTTTCAAATTGTCAGAAAGAGGTAAACTATCAAGCTCGATTGGATAATCATATTTCTCACGGGCAGCATCATTTACACTCCATAAGCAGATACCGCTGCCCCAATCATACATATATTTCAAAGCATATTTTGCCATATCATTTCTCTCCATGATTAGCCTTGTATTCTTCCAACGCCGTGAGCAACAGCTTATTCACGCTCATACCCTGAGACTCTGCATAAGCCTTGATCGCATCACGCTCCTCGGCGGACACATACAGCTTCAGCGTTTTGTAATTTGCTTTGGCATACTGAGCGTTTGAGGATATTTTCTTGGAACGAGCCTGCTTCTGCTGGCACTCCTTACAATACTTCTGAGAGCCTGCCGTCACCTTATAAGGCTTTCCGCAGATAGAGCATATCTGCTCGCTGCCGATCGCAACAGCTTCTCCGGCTTGCTTCTTCTCCTTATATGCCTTATTCCGCATGACCTGAGCCTTGTCACGGCAGTAGATACAGTATTTCGCTCTGCTTGACGGAGACTCAAACTCCATTCCGCAGATCTGGCAAGTGTGCTTATACATCAGATCACCCCTTGATCGGTTATTACAGCTATTCTATCACATTAGTGGGGATATGTCAAGTATAATCAAAAATATAGTGAAGCTGCACTGGGGAAATCAGATAATTTGCTGCGCATTGCCGAAATTCAAAAACTTCTCAAAATTATACTTGACAATAGGGATATTGTATAGTATAATAAAAGCACAACAGGAACACAGAAACCCGAAACCACGAAAGGAAGGTAAATCCTATGTTAAACAAATTCTTAGTCGCTGGCAGACTGACTGCCGATCCCGAAATCAAGACCATTGGCGAGAAACGCCTCTGCAAGTTCACCATTGCTTGCGACCGCCCGAAGCGTAAGGGCGAGGAGACTGCCGAGACAGACTTCTTCCCCTGCACCGCCTGGAACCGCAACGCTGATGTGATCGTCGATTGGTTCGGCAAGGGCGATATGGTGACGCTTGTCGGCTCAGTCCACAACAACCGCTATGAAAAGGACGATCAGAAGCGTTCGTCCACCGAGGTAAAAGTTGAGGAGATCCACTTCTCAGGCGGTAAGAAGCGTGAAAACACCGCACCGACCGCCAACCGCTACGATAACCCCTACATCGGCACAGAGAACGATCCGCTGTTCTGAGCAATAATCACAAGGAGGATACAAAAATGGAAACCACTATCATTGCGATCAGTAATCAGAAAGGCGGTGTGGGCAAATCCACCACAGCCTATAATCTCGGAGCTTGCCTTGCTCTGAACCATGACAAGAAGGTGCTTCTCATCGACTTCGATCCGCAGGCGAACCTCTCCGAATACCTGAAATACGAGCCGGACGGCAACCCGACCATGACACAGCTTATCATGTCATTCTACACAGGAAATCCCGTGACCGCCGAGACAGCTCAGAGAGCGATCCGTCACAGCGAAACCGCAGGAGTGGACTACATTCCCGCCGACATCAACCTCGCCAATGCGGAAACGCTCATGGTCACGATGATCTCAAAGGAGCATATTCTCCGCAGGATACTCACGGAAGATGTGATCGGAGCGTATGACTTCGTGCTGATCGACTGCCTGCCGTCCCTCGGAACGCTCCTTATCAATGCCCTCACCGCTGCGGACAGAGTGCTGATACCCGTGCAGACACAGAAGTTCAGTATGGACGGCTTGCAGTCCCTTGAAGCTCTCACACAGCTTGTCAAGGCAAATACCAACCCGAAGCTGAACCTCATCGGAGTGCTGCCGACAATGGTAGATCGCACAAAGGTCAGCAGGACGGCTATCGAAACCCTCAACGAAAAGTACAGCGAAATGCTGTTCAGGACAAGCATCAGCAAGTCCATTGAAGCGGCGAAAAGCTCCGAGAACGGCACACCGCTTTGTCTCACAGGTCACAAGTTAGGTCAGGAATATGATGAATTGGCTCAGGAGGTGCTTTCAAGATGTTAAGTATGTCAGAACTCGCAATGAACCCCAACCGCAAGGTCACTACCGTATGTTACGGCAAAAAACAGGAGTGGGACGACCGTGAAGAAGCTCAGGCTTATTTCCTTGAAGCGATGATGAACAGTGACGGCGCAGAGCATGACCGCTACTCCGGCATCTACATTCAGCTTCAGAACGGGCTTGACTACTGCACCGATGAAGATGATGACGAGGAGGACGAGTCATGAAGCCCTTTGACACCGATAAAATGCCGTGGCTTTTCACTCCCCACGGCGATGGTGAGCTGAATGAATATTTCAGTTCAGACCACAGCATAGTTATTTCCGAGACTTCTAAGGAAGTGATCGCAAGCCTTTCCGAGAGCCGTGACAGGTTCTCAGGAAAACTCTGCTACGAATTTCACTACAATCAGCGCAGATACAAGAACACGCTCCTGCGGTTTGCGGATATGATCGTCCGTGCCGATGTGACGATAAAAATGCTGAAAAAGCGTATCATGGAGCTTGATATTGACAACCGTGAGCTTCGCAAACAGCTTGCGGATATGGAAAGGAAGATGAAACGATGAATACACCGCAGTTCGACCTGGGCGCAATGCTCTCCGCACCGCAGACAGCCATTCAACAGATACCGTGCGATCAGCTCAAACCCTACCATAACCACAAGTTTGAGCTGTATTCCGGTGAACGCCTTGAAGATATGGTCGCCAGCATCAAGGAGAATGGTGTGCTGTCACCGATCATCGTTCAGCCTATCGAGGACGGATATGAGATACTGATCGGTCACAACCGCTGGAACGCTTCAAAACTCGCAGGACTGCCCACCGTGCCGGCTATCGTCAAGACGGGTTTGACCGAGGACGAGGCAGAAATGTACGTCATCGAGAGTAACGTAATGCAGCGTGGCTTCGAGAATCTCCGCATCAGCGAACAGGCTGCCGCCGTTGCACTCAGACACAGCGAAATGTTCTCTCAGGGTAAGCGGAATGACATTCTGAGGGAGCTTGCAGTCCTTGAAAATCCGTCCGCAGAACCCGACAGCTCAACTTTGAATCCAGTGGGTTCAAAGTTAGACACGAGCGAGAGCATCGGAAATAAGTACGGTGTCAGCAAAGGCTCGGTAGTAAGGCTTATTCGTATCAATAAGCTCACTGATGAGCTGAAAGCCCTTGTGGACAGCGGAGATATTGCTATCCGAACAGGCGTGGAGCTTTCTTTCCTTTCTGAAGATACACAGGCTGTTGTCGCTGAATGTGCTGAGGACTGCAAGATCGACATGAAAAACGCTAAGAAGCTCCGTGCTTCTGCCGACAGCGAGGGCAATATCGACCGTGATACAGTTCAAGCTATTCTTTACGGCGAGGACACCGAGCCGAAAGTGAAGCCCAAAAGTGTGAAGATCAGCCACGATATTTATACCAAGTATTTCAGCAAAGGCGAGAAGCCGAAAGAGATCACTGATACTATTGAAAAGGCACTTGAACTCTACTTTAAAAATATGGAGGACAAATAATATGAAGAAGATTATTACAACGGTATTCTGCACCGCAATTGCACTCTGCTCAGGCTTGAACGTCTATGCTGCCGAGATCCTTGAACGGGACTATATCGAAGCCGAGATTTGGGAGGAGATGTGGAACGGCAAGGGCGATAATGGTCTTGACTTTCCCGAAGCATCATACAAACATCATCTTCTTGACAAGTGGCTTGACGAGAACTATGGTTCAGAAGATTATGACTGGACTGAGATAGGAGAGCTTCAATATGAATACAAGGACTACTACCGTCGCCTGATCGAAGATTGGGATTTTGAGGACGATAATGAGGGTGGCTGGACAATTAACACCGAGGACAACCATTACAGCTTTTTTCTGCTTAACGGTATGTGGCAAATGACAGACAAGAATGGTGATACCGTTGACACGTTCCCACCGTACAGCACCTTAGAGGAGGACGATCCCGAAATCGCAGACGGTTACGAGATCAACGATGACGGTGCGGATAGTCCGAGAGTGATAGGTAAGGTCACAGGCGGAACGGAAACGACTTCTGAGGGCGGTTCTTCCGCAGAGGGTAACGATACCACTGTTAGTCCGTCAGACGGTTCTGAGGGCAATTCTGACGGCTCTGGTGCAAGTTCTCTTGCAATCATTGCAGGAGTGACAGCTCTCGCAGGAGTCGGCGGCGCAGCTTACTACTTTACAAGAAAGAGGAAGTGATTTTATGATTTTTCAAAGCAAACAAAAAGTAAACGGTGCTCCCGTATGGGAAGTCGATATCGACACACAGACGGTAAGGCACAGAAACCCCAAGACAGGCGAAACAGAGCGTTATGTGTTTCATACCGACCACATCAGGTACTATCTGCACCACATCGAAGAAAAGCGACCCGATCTCTTGCAGGAGATCGTGGACAAGGGCGAGATTTACAAGCATCTGGACGAGCTTGATACAAAGGTCACAGACGCAGTAAACCGTCAGACCGACTTGCTTATGCAGTCGAGCCGTGACTATCAGGTTGCCGTTGAATCGGGCAATCTCAATGCTGTTGGCTCAATCGGCAATCTGCTCCGTATGCAGGCGCAGAGAGTCGTTTACGATACCATGATCTATCTTTGGAGGGACGAATAATGTTTTGTGCGAACTGTTACAATGAAATTCCCGCAGGCAAGAGCTATTACAAGCATCAGGACACCAATCAGAGCTACTGCTCCCTGGACTGCCTGAATGATTGGCTGATCTATGCTCAGGCTGTAACCCTTGAAACCAGCGAGGGCAAGGAACGTATTGAGGTGAACGATGATGACGAGTGAAGATTATATAGAGGACTTGCGGAAAAGCGGAGTTATGCTCATAAAAAATGACGGCACTCTTACTTGACCCGCCCCCTGTCAAGTAGACAGCGCAAAAAACAAAAATATTCTATGTTGTGACTAAAAGCAGTCTGTGCAATT
>NZ_JBDGDD010000029.1:0-30615 GCF_040909065.1 Ruminococcus sp. RTP21359st1_H3_RTP21359_211015 | reverse complement strand
CCTATGCGTCCCCTCAAATGGTTTTCGCCTATCGAATTTCTTAATAATAGTGTCCAATATGATTGACAAACCTACAATATGTGTCTCTCACACGCAAAAACGGACGATCACTGACCGTCCGTTGTAATACACTGATATTTTATCTATTGCTATTTCCTGTTTTTATGTCTTTCCAATTTACTTGCGTACATTATCTTATCCGCCTGTGTAAACATATCTTCAAGCTCGTGGATATCTGTTATATGTTTACAAATACCGCCTATACTAACGCTGACCTCAAACTCGTTACCTGCAAACTTGTTATATACCCTAAGACGATCGTTGACCCTTGCAGAAAATCGTTCAGGATAGTTGTCGTTATAGTCGTTACAGCCTATCACCACAAACTCATCGCCGCCTATCCTTGCGCATATCTCGTTATTTTTTGTCGAAGCCAAAACTGCGTCTGCGATCGCTTTTATTGCAATATCACCGCAGTTATGGCCAAAATTATCATTTATCTTTTTAAGACAGTCCAGATCGCAGACAGCGATAAAAGCCTTATTTTTCGGATTTGACATTCTGTCAACAACAAACTGGATATTTTTCTCAATGCCTATTCTCGAATAAACACCTGTCATAGCGTCACGGACTGCAAGATTAGCTATGGAGTTTCGTATCCGCATTGATTCCAGAGCATTGCTTACATGATTTGTCCAATTACGATAAGTGATATCTATCGATTTTATTTCGTCACCGTAAGACAATACAGCATAGCCATAGCACCGATCTATAAAATGTACCGGGGTGATAAAGAATGCACAAGGGCTTTCTCGTTCTTCATCCAGATCAGGAAATATCTCTTTGAGTTCAAAAGGATCATGAAGAGTTCTGCTTTTGCCGTCAACGTTTCTTATATAAAGCACCATATTTTCTGTATATTCCTTTGGAACAGTGGAGATCTCACCGACTATCTCATGCTCTCCAAGGCAATCCTCATTAAGGCAGAGATAATACCTCTCATGACCAATGATAAGATAGAGAAAATATTGTATTCTGGCCATCAGATCATCGGGATCTTTAGAGCAAGCCATTATATCGGTCATACTGCTGTCCAAAAAGTCATGATAGTTCATCTTGTTCTGAGATGATAAAAGATCACGCTTTGTATAGCTGTAATCCTCATGACAGCCGCAGGAAGCACCTATCTCCACCTTGCCGCCGTCCTCTATAATGCCCTGCGGTTCAACGCCTTTGATCCTTGCCTCAATGGTCATTACTGCGTTCACGCCAGTTTCAAAGATCGGCGGTGAGCAAGAGGTTATAGCTGGCACGCAATGGATAGCCTCGTCTATTGCGTCATAACCTGCAACTATCATATCCTCAGGCACGCTCAAACCGTTTTTCTGATATTCATGTACAACGCCTATAGCCATATAATCTCCACAGCAAACGATAGCGTCAGGCTTTTTACGTCTGCCATAGATGATATTATTTGCCACCTCTGCCGCTTTATCATACCAGAAGCCTCCGTCAAAGCAGACAAAGTCTGGATCATACTCTATGCCATGCTTTTCAAGGGCACGCTTATATCCCGCAAGCCGTTCACGAGTGGTGGCAGTCTCCAGCGGACCGCTCAGAAAAAGTATCTTCCTGCATCCATGGACCTCGATAAGATGTTCTGTCAATTGCATAAAGGGTATTTCGTCACGGGTATAAATACTTTCATAGTCCTTATAGCTTCCATCTATAAAAACCACAGGAACATGACATTTCTCATCTATATCCCTGCATATTTTGTCAAAAAGCCCAGGCATTTTTAATGTATCTGCCAAAACGATAACGCCATCGAGCTTATCATAATTTATAGCGTCATATATCTGCATTTCTCCAACAGACACTGCTTTTAAGAATGACACTTTGACAAAGCTTGTGAAGATAAGCACATCATAGTCAAGCTGAAAAGCCTTTGTCATTACGCCTTTCAGCAATCTTTCCTGATAATAGCTTTCTGCCTCAGACAATATCACTCCAATGCGTTTTCTTCCCAAAATGTCTCACCTTCTCTATAATGTTGCATTTAGACGCACTGCATCCTACAGTCATTCAAATATTATACCACATTTGCCACGAGTTGTCAAAGGCATTTTGTGAATTTTCGTAAACTTTTTAACGACTTTTTTATTTTTGCGGTAAAATCATTAAGCTTTTTTCAATATTACCAATACATATATTTGATTAAATTTGTTATAAATCAACTAAATGATTTGCTTAATCGTTTTCGAAATTGCGAAAATTTTCGGTAACATGTTCATATAGAAAATAAAATGAAAATTTTTCAGAACATTGTTAATAAAGCATCGCAGAGAAAACTTTTTTACACAGTACTTCTGAATAAGAAAAGAACAAAAAAGTTTCAAAAATGTCTTGACAAGTAAAAGATCATATGGTATAATATTAAAGTCGCTTAGATAGTGTGACACATATAAAAAATGATAAACTGGAGAAGTCGCCTAGCCCGGTTTATGGCGCACGACTGGAACTCGTGTATGGGTTAATAGCTCATCGAGGGTTCGAATCCCTCCTTCTCCGCCAAAAAGTCTCGTAAACACGTTGTTTGCGAGACTTTTTATTTTCTAAAGATATGACACGCAGAAAAACTTAGTAAAGCAAAAAAATCGGACAGCCCGAAGACTGTCCGATTGAATTGTTTTTGCGATTATTTTATGGTCGTGATGTCGCTTCCGAACCAAGTTGTTGATATCTCAGCGAGCTTGCCGTCCTGCTTCATTTCGTGAAGGATCTCCTCGATCTTGTCGCAAAGTGCCTGATCACCAAGTCTGAATCCGATAGCGTACTCCTCTGGGTCAAGGCCGTCAGGAAGCACCTTGTAATCCTTGCCTGATGTGGATATCTCGTAATTTGCAACTACTGAGTCAAGGAACGCTGCGTCTACCATGTTAAGCTCCAACTGCTGGAGGGCTTCAACATTTGTTGCAAGCTCTGTTGTTGTCGCACCATTTGCTACAACGTCAGATGCAAGAAGTGTTTCCTGTGCTGTTGAGCCGTTCTGTACGGCAATGTTCTTGCCTGCAAGATCAGCCTGTGAAGCAACGTCGCTTGAGCCGTTTACAACAAACACCATTTCATTCTTCATGTAAGGCTCGCTCATGAGCATTACTTTCTTTCTCTCATCGCTGACAGAAAGGCCGTTCCAGATACAATCTATTGTGCCGGCATTAAGGTCCTGCTCCTTTGTATCCCAGTTTACAGAGTAAGTTTCAAGCTCTACACCAAGTCTTGAGCAAACTTCCTTTGCCACGTCGATATCAAAGCCTACGATGTTGTCGTTCTCGTCCGTGTAGCCCATTGGCTTGAATGTTGGGTCAAGACCAAGCACAAGCTTGCCTGAATCAAGAACTTTCTGAAGTGAGTTATCCTCGCCTGTTGCAGCGGCTGTGCTGTTTGCGCCTGCTGCTGATGAAGAATCAGATGTGCTTCCGCAGCCTACAGCCAAAAGCATCATGGCAGCAGCAGAAAGTGATGCGATAGTCTTAAAAATAGATCTTTTCATTATTAACTTCCTTTCGGGTATCGTCAAAATACCATTTCATACGTTTTAACACTTTAATATAATAACATATTATAACGTCACTGTCAATTATCATTATTACCCAAACCTTTGCAGGCTGTGGGTGCTTTTTCATAGAAAATGACCGCAGATAAGCGAAAATCAGCACTTACCAAGCTTTTTGGCTCTTTCCATGAATCTTGCATACTTGCCTATTACCGCTTCTCCCTGTGTGATACCTGCATTTTTCAGTATCTCCAAAGGCTTTTCGGGATAGTCGGCTGTATATTCAAGTTCCAACTCATAGTCTGTCAAGCCGAGATATTCGCTTTTGTCAAGGCATATCTCAACATGGTCGAAATCGGTGCAGAGCTTGCGCTGAGTATGCAAAGAGCCTGCAAGGTCAGCGGCAGGGAAATCTCTCCCCACAAGCTGTGAAAGCTCCTGTGCGGTGAGCTTTTCAGGCAGGCTGTCAAGCTGTTGTTCATACTCTTTTTTCACATGAAGTGCACCGTTTTCGGAGATAGGTGCTTTAAGCTGCAAAAAATACTTTTCGCCTATCTGCCTGACACGGATACTTGTCATGCCTGAATCTCTTTGTGGGATATAATAAAAATTGGTCTGCTCTATTATTTTGCCCCACTGAAAAAGCTTTTCAGCGGTGTTATATTGTTCTTTTGTGAGAGAAATTTTTATCTCACGCTCTATATTTTCGCTCATGATATCCTCCTGCTTTAATACTTTAGGCAACACCGCACAAAGCCCGCCTGACGGCTTTGCACGCCATCTGCTTGCAGATTTTCCGTCATATCACACAAAAATCCCTTGACATACGACAGTATGCCTGCGGAATTTTTATGCAATCTGACAAAAAATCTGACTACGCATCTGACGCACAATCTTTGTGCGGTATTGCCTTTATTTTATTATAACAATATCACAATATAATGTCAACATGAATATGGTTGACAAATTCCCATAAAAATAGTAGAATTTAAGTATATGAATTTAAGGAGAGTTTGAGATGTCAAGAATATTGACGCCACAGCAAAAGATAGAGCGGAGCATCGTTACTGATTTTCGCAGAGATATATGGAATAAATTCGTAATGGGATATGAGCGTTACGATATGATAAAGCCCGGGGACAAAATAGCGGTGTGCATATCAGGCGGCAAGGACTCAATACTTCTTGCTAAGTGTATGCAGCATTTGCAGAAATATCAGGGCATGGACATAGGGCTAGAATTTATTGTAATGAACCCAGGCTACAGCGATGCCAACAGACAGAGAATAATCGACAATGCGGCGCTTATGGGAATACCCATAAAAATGTTTGAAACAAAGGTCTTTGACATTGCATACAATACAAAACGCAACCCATGCTATCTTTGTGCAAGAATGAGACGTGGCTGGCTTTACAAATTTGCGCAGGATCTTGGGTGCAACAAGATAGCTTTGGGACATCATTTTGATGATGTTATAGAAACCATACTCATGAGCATGGTATACGGAGGACAGATTCAGACTATGATGCCTAAGCTACACTCGAGGAACTACGCAGGCATGGAGCTTATCAGACCACTGTACATGGTGAAAGAGGCGGACATTATCCGCTGGGTGGAGCAGAACGATCTGCATTTTATCCGCTGTGCCTGCCGTTTCACTGAGAGCTACGAGGGGTTAGAGAAAAAGGGTGAGGTATCAAAGCGGCAGGAAATGAAGGAGCTTATAGCAAAGTTTCGTGCCACCAATCCCAACATCGAAAACAACATTTTCAAGAGCGTTTATAACGTCAATCTGCGCACTGTGATACAATACGAATGCAAGGGCAAGAAGTACAATTTTATGGACACATATGATGATTACGACCCAAGCGTTCAGGCAGATGACGATGATGATAAGGGAATAGAGTAAAAAAGTTGTGAAAAGGGCTTGACAAAGCGGCAGAGATAGTGTATAATATATTACTGTAATTGGTTTGCTGCTATGGCTCAGTAGGTAGAGCACGTCCTTGGTAAGGACGAGGTCACCGGTTCAAGCCCGGTTAGCAGCTCCAGCAGGTGCTTGCACCTGCACCCAAATCCGCTATCATTTATGGTAGCGGATTTTTTTGTCGCCGCCCATGGGTACGATACCCTACACACAAAAAACACCGCCCGAACTCCTCGGACGGTGTTATATTTTTATCTCGTATTACAGATTTGTATACTCCATAAGGCTCTTATCCACCTCACGGGCAACATCTCTGCCCTCTCTGATAGCCCATACTACAAGTGACTGTCCTCTGTGCACGTCACCTGCGGCAAAGACATTCTTCACGTTCGTCTGATGTGTGCCGTCGGCAGTTGCGATATTCGTTCTGCCGTCTACCTCAACGCCAAAAGCCTTTGTGAGATAGCTTTCAGATCCCAGAAAGCCTGCCGCAATAAGAACAAGCTCAGTTTCTACCTTGTATTCGCTGCCCTCAACAGGCTTCATTATCGTTCTGCCTGACTTAGGGTCTTTCTCTGGGGAAAGTTTTACAAGCACTGCGCCCTTGAGATTGCCCTTTTTGTCTTTGAGAAACTCCTTGACAGTTGTCTGATAAACTCTCGGGTCATGACCGAACACACCGATAGCTTCCTCCTGACCGTAATCTGTCTTGCATACCATTGGCCATTGCGGCCATGGGTTGTTCTCGGCTCTCGTGTCAGGAAGCTTTGGCATCATTTCAAGCTGCAAAACGCTCTTTGCGCCATGTCTTACGCTTGTACCAACGCAGTCATTTCCCGTATCTCCGCCGCCTATTACCATGACGTTCTTGCCCTTTGCGGAAATGTGGTTTTTATCCGTAAGACCGCCGTTCAGCAGCGCCTTTGTTGTGGATTTCAGAAAATCCACTGCAAAATAGATACCCTTTGCATCTCTGCCCTCGGCTTTGATATCTCTAGGGTTTGAAGCACCACAACAAAGTATTACTCTGTCGAAGTCCTTGAGAAGTTCAGCCGCTGTGATATCCTTGCCCACATCAACGCCTGTGCGGAACTCGATGCCCTCTTCTTTCATTATGTTTATCTTGCGCTCGATTATCTGCTTTTCAAGCTTCATGTTCGGTATGCCGTACATAAGCAGACCGCCCACTCTGTCCTCACGCTCGAAAACTGTTACACTGTGACCTCTCTGATTGAGCTGGTCAGCGGCAGCAAGACCTGACGGGCCTGAGCCTATAACAGCGATAGTCTTTCCTGTTCTTACCTTTGGCACTCTTGCTGAAGCATATCCGCAGGCATAGGCATTTTCAATAATGCCGTATTCGTTAGTCTTTGTGGTAACAGCGTCGCCATTAGCTCCGCAGGTGCAGGCTTTTTCGCAAAGTGCAGGACAAACTCTTGATGTGAACTCAGGAAAATTGTTCGTCATATGGAGTCTGTAATATGCCTGCTCCCAGTTGCCCTTGTATATAAGGTCGTTCCATTCAGGGATAAGATTGTTAAGCGGACAGCCTGAAAATGCGTTGCCTATCTTCATTCCTGCCTGACAGAACGGCACACCGCAGTCCATACATCTTGCTCCCTGCTTTTGCTGCTCCTCCTTTGAAAGAGGAGTGTGAAATTCATTAAAATTCTTTATACGTTCCTCAACGGAGAACGCTGCTGCGTCCTCACGCTTATAGTCCATAAAACCAGTTGGCTTTCCCATATCTCAACTATACTTGCTTTCACGGCAAGTATATCCTCCTTTCGTTTTTAAAAGTACAATATCTCATGTGCGCAGGCTTACTGCTTGCCGTTGATGATCTGATAGAATGCTTCTATCTGCGCCTGATCGCTACTCATACCCTTTTCTTCCATTGAAGCTATAGCAGACATCATCTTCTTGTAATCGTGAGGGATTATCTTCTTGAACTTAGGCAGATATTCCTCAAAGTTATCAAGAATACGCTTGCCCTTTTCAGAGCCTGTTGCGTCAACGTGCTGCTGGATAAGGTCTTTGAGCTGAATTATATCGTACTTCTCCTTGACCTCAGAGAAAAGTACCATTTCCTTGTTGAGTCTTGTGTAAAGGTGTCTGTCCTCGTCAAGAACGTAAGCTACACCGCCCGACATACCTGCCGCAAAGTTTTTGCCCGTCTTGCCGATAACTACCACACAGCCGCCTGTCATATACTCACAGCCGTGGTCGCCAACGCCCTCGACAACTGCCACTGCGCCTGAGTTTCTTACGCAGAAACGTTCGCCTGCAACACCGTCGATGAACGCCTTACCGCTTGTTGCGCCGTAAAGTGCAACGTTACCGATAATGATATTGTCCTCGGCTTTGAAAGTGGAATCCTTCGGAGGATAAACAACGAGCTTACCGCCTGAAAGTCCCTTGCCGAAATAATCGTTAGAGTCGCCCACAAGCTCGAGGGTCAAGCCGTTCGGGATAAATGCGCCGAAGCTCTGTCCGCCTGAGCCGTTGCAGACTATCTTGTATGTATCGTCAGCAAGTGTGTTATAATACTTTCTTGTTATCTCTGAACCGAAGATAGTACCGAATGAACGGTCTGTGTTCTTGACATTTACTGTGATAGACTTCTTCTCACCACTCTTAAGATTTTTCTCGAACTCCTTCATGAGTACCTTTTCATCAAGAGTGTTTTCAAGCTTGAAGTCATACTTGGATTTCTTGTTGTATTCTACCTTTTCTGAAACGTAATCAGAGTTGATGATATTAGAAAGGTCAACTTGTGCCGCAGTGCCTGTGATACCAGCCTTTGGCTTGATAAGGTCAATTCTTCCCACAAGCTCGTCAACTGTTCTTACGCCAAGCTTTGACATATATTCTCTAAGCTCGGAAGCCACGAATATCATAAAGTTCATTACATATTCAGGCTTGCCGGGGAACTTCTTTCTAAGCTCTGGGTTCTGTGTTGCAACACCAAATGGGCAAGTATCAAGATTACATACTCTCATCATTGCACAGCCGAGTGTTATCAGCGGAGCTGTTGCAAAGCCGAACTCCTCTGCGCCAAGGATCGCTGCGATAACAACATCACGGCCTGTCATGAGCTTTCCGTCTGTTTCGATAACGACCTTGTTTCTAAGACCGTTCTTGATAAGGGTCTGATGTGCTTCTGCAAGTCCAAGCTCCCATGGAAGTCCTGCATTGTAGATAGAGTTTCTCGGAGCCGCACCTGTACCGCCGTCATAGCCTGAGATAAGAATAACACCTGCGCCTGCCTTTGCAACGCCTGCCGCAACTGTACCAACACCGCACTCAGAAACGAGCTTTACAGAAATTCTTGCGTTCTTGTTTGCGTTTTTCAGGTCATAGATAAGCTGAGCCAAGTCCTCGATAGAGTAGATATCGTGGTGTGGCGGAGGTGAGATAAGCGACACGCCAGGTGTGGAGTGTCTTGTTTTAGCTATCCATGGATAAACCTTTTTGCCAGGGAGATGACCGCCCTCGCCAGGCTTTGCGCCCTGTGCCATTTTTATCTGTATCTCATCAGCAGATGTGAGGTATCTTGAAGTTACACCGAAACGTCCCGAAGCCACCTGCTTGATAGCTGAACATCTGTCCTCAGAAGTACCCTTTGTGAGCAGTCTGTCAAGGCTCTCACCACCCTCGCCTGAGTTTGACTTGCCGTGAAGTCTGTTCATTGCGATAGCAAGTGCTTCATGAGCTTCCTGCGAGATAGAGCCGTAGGACATAGCGCCCGTCTTAAATCTTCTTACAATAGAGTCAACGCTCTCAACTTCCTCCAGCGGAACAGGATTTTCAGCAAAGTTGAAATCCATAAGACCTCTGATGTTCACAGGGTCCATTTCCTCAGAAATAAGCTTTGAATACTTCTTGTATGTTTCATAGTCGCCAGTCCTTGCAGCCTGCTGGAGCAGATAGATAGACTGAGGATTGTAGAGATGCTCCTCCTTGCCGCTTCTGAACTTGTGGCTTCCTCTTGATTCAAGCTCTGTGTCTGTGCCAAGTCCAAGAGGGTCAAAGGCTGATGTATGAAGTCTGTCAACGTTCTTTTCGATATCAGAGATAGTGATACCGCCTATTCTGCTGACAGTACCTGTGAAATACTTGTTTATAACGTCCTCGCCGATACCGATAGCCTCGAATATCTGTGAGCCTTGATATGACTGTATAGTAGAGATACCCATTTTTGAAGCTATCTTTACGATACCATGGAGAACAGCCGCATTATAATCGTCAACAGCGGCATAGTAATCCTTGTCGAGAAGGTCGTCAGCAATAAGCTCGTGGATAGTTTCCTGAGCAAGATAAGGGTTGATAGCGGAAGCACCATAGCCAAGCAGTGTTGCAAAGTGATGAACTTCTCTAGGCTCGCCGCTTTCGAGGATAATAGCAAGAGATGTTCTCTTCTTTGTAACAACAAGGTGCTGATGAAGCGCTGATACTGCAAGCAGTGACGGGATAGCAAGGTGGTTCTCATCAACTCCCCTGTCTGAAAGGATAAGGATATTTGCGCCCTCGCTGAACGCCTTGTCTGCTTCTATATAAAGTCTGTTTATAGCCTTTTCAAGTCTTGTGTTCTTATAATAAAGTATAGGGATAACAGCTACCTTAAAGCCAGGAATGTGCATATTCTTTATTTTAAGGATATCTGTTGAGGTAAGGATAGGGTCGTGTATCTTCATTACCTTGCAATTTTCAGGCTTTTCTTCAAGAATGTTGCCGTCCTCACCGATATAGACAGTTGTGGAGGTAACTATTTCCTCTCTGATAGCGTCTATAGGCGGATTTGTTACCTGTGCAAAGAGCTGTTTGAAGTAGTTGAACAGTGGCTGAGGCTCTTTTGAAAGCACCGCAAGCGGGCTGTCTGTACCCATAGCGGCAATAGACTCAGAGCCGTTCTTTGCCATTGGCAGGATAGATGTCATAACGTCCTCATAAGTATAGCCAAAAGCTTTCTGAAGTCTTTGTCTTTCCTCGTAGCCGTGTTCCTCTACCTTGATGTTTGGTATCTTAAGGTCTTTAAGTCTGACAAGGTTGCTGTCAAGCCACTCGCCGTAAGGCTGCTTTGAAGCATAGTATTCCTTAAGCTCGTCATCGTCGATAACTCTGCCCTGAACAGTATCAACAAGAAGCATTTTGCCTGGGCGAAGTCTTTCCTTTTCAACGATATTGTCTGACGGGATAGGAAGTGCGCCAACCTCAGATGAAAGGATAAGATTGCCGTCCTTTGTGATATAATATCTTGACGGACGCAGACCGTTTCTGTCAAGGACTGCACCCATGATATCTCCGTCAGAGAAAAGGATAGAAGCAGGTCCGTCCCATGGCTCCATCATAGTTGCGTAATACTGATAGAAGTCTTTCTTAGCCTGACTCATCGTGCCATTGTTATCCCATGGCTCAGGGATCGTTATCATGACAGCCAGTGGCAGATCCATTCCACTCATGACCAAAAATTCAAGTGTGTTGTCGAGCATTGCAGAGTCAGAGCCTTCTGTGTTTACAACAGGTGTGACCTTATCAAGGTCGCCCTTCAAATGCTCAGACTTCATCGTTTCCTCACGAGCGAGCATTTTATCAGCATTGCCTCTGATAGTGTTTATCTCACCGTTGTGAACGATCATTCTATTAGGATGAGCTCTCTGCCAGCTTGGGTTTGTGTTGGTAGAAAATCTTGAATGTACCATAGCGATAGCAGACTCGTAGTCCTTATCCTGAAGGTCAGGGAAGAACTTTCTGAGATCCTGCACAAGGAACATTCCTTTATATACTATAGTTCTGCTTGAAAGTGATACAACGTAGGTGTCCTCATTTGACTGCTCGAACACACGTCTTGCAACATATAGCTTGCGGTCAAAGTCAAGACCCTTTTTAACGCCCTTTGGACGCTTGATGAAGCACTGCATTATGGCAGGCATACACTGGGCAGCTCTCTTGCCAAGCACCTCAGGCTTTGCAGGAACGACTCTCCAGCCAAGGATCTCCAGACCCTCTTTTTCGGCGATTATCTCAAACATCTTCTTTGCCTGATTTCTCGCAAGCTCGTTCTGTGGGAAGAAGAACATACCAACGGCATAGTCTCTCTCCTCGCCAAGCGTGATTCCAAGCTCAGCGGCGGCGATCTTCTTGAAGAATTTATGTGAGATCTGAAGCAGGATACCTACTCCGTCACCTGTTTTGCCCTCTGCGTCCTTACCAGCACGATGCTCAAGCGTTTCAACGATAGTCAGCGCATTTGCAACAGTATCGTGGCTCTTTTTGCCCTTAATGTTCACAACAGCACCTATTCCGCAGTTATCATGCTCGAATTTCGGTGAATACAGGCTTTTTACATTAGTCATATCCTCCATGCGTTCCATTTTTATCACCCTTTCCTGCCAAACTGTAAAAAAATTATAGCTTATCGTTCAGCAACGTATGTTATTTCACGGCTCATAGCCGATTTTTAGCTGTTTTTAACAAAAAAATTTGCAGGAAGAAATTAAAATCCTGCAATCCTGCATAAGTGCCAACAAACTCAAAGCGTGGTTTTTCGCACAAATGCAAGAAAATAGCCTTTTGCCGTCTTTTTTGACGGCTTAATCATTATAACACACATTACAGCAAAATGCAAGAGCGAATGATAAAACTTGCATAAATTCATTATTAATTTTTAGTTAATCGGTATACATATATAACTTATGATTTCATATCGCTTTCCTAGGTAAACCTTGTAAACTAACGTAACAACGCTCTTTTCAGCTTATTTACAGCCATTTTCAGCGGAGAATCGTACTCCTTGTAAAAATGCTGATAATCCTTAGAATTGTTCCAGTCGCCACCCCATTTCCAGCCATGGCGTCTGAAAATGCAATAGCAAAGGTCTGTTCTGTCAATCTTGTGATCAAAAGCCTTGTCACGGTCTGCATACTCTGTAGCATTGGCAGGCATGACCTTATTCCCCACTATATAAGGATTTATAAGGGGGTTTATGTCTATCGCCCTGCCGTAGCTGTGAGCCGAGATAGTGTTGGTACCAGCCACCACCCTGTAGTTGAAGGCAGAGGAATTGTTATCCGCCATTGACCTTTCATCATCAGCGTCATACTCGTCCACGAGCCTGATTTTTTCTATCTCATAACTGCCCTCGAAAAGCTCATAGAAAATATCCAGAACCTCCTGCGCAAGCTTCCTCGCCACGATAAGCTCCCCCGACTGCACCTTATGCTCAAAGTCATAATATCTCACACGCAGATAGGCAAGGTCGCCCAGCTTCACATAGGGATTTTCCTTATAGGAAACGCCTTTTATACGCTCTATCACCTCGTTTGGAAGCTCCTCAGCCGTAAAGCCCTCTCTGTATAATATCTTTTCCATAAAAAAAAACACTCCTTACAAAAAGCGGTCAAGGCATGATACCTTGACCGTCCTTATTATTTATCCGCAGACTTGTAGTACATAACAACAGGCGTACCGTAAGGCACGTTGTCATAAACATATTTGGCGTCGTCATAGCTCATATTTATACAGCCGTGAGAGCCGTTGTATTTGTATATCTCACCGCCGAAATATCCGCCTCGCCACGTTGAATCGTGAAGACCTATTCCGCAGAGAGAAACGTTGTTCCAGAAGTTGCACTTTGTATCCCACTCGTCGCCGTCGGCATTTGTGTCTTTCATACGCTTGTTGGTCTCCTTTGACCACAGCTTATAAACACCAGGGAGAGTTGTTCTCGCCTCAGATGTGGTCTGACCTGAAACTATATAGGTATCGAGCTTTTTCTTGCCCTTTTCATAATACCACAAGTGCTGGTCGGTAAGGTCTATCTCAATATAAGTGTCGCCTATATCATCGTCCTTGCTTCTCGCAGACTCAACGCCTGTAAAGTCAAAATAACCAGTACTGTAATAGATAGGGTCTACCTTGTCAACGCTCTCGCCCTTTTCAAGCATATCCACAAGATCGTCACAAGTCTTTTCCTGATCTATCCACCAGCCGTATTTAGCATCAGAGCTTGTCGGCACGATTATGTCGCCCTGCAAAGTGGCGTGGAATTTTCTCTTAGTATTATATGTATCATACTTCTTTGCGAGCTTTTCCACATACTCCATGGCTTTCTTTCTGTCCACAGTGTAGCTTCCGTCATCTTTGAGCTTTATCATCTTCATAAGCTCCTCGCCCGTGAGAGTTTCTGTGGTGTAGTCAAAATCGTATGTGACAGAAAGCTGGAAAACATCATTTCGTTTCTTGCAATCGTCCTCAAGGTCTGCACTCTTCACCTTCGGAAGAGAATAACAACCTGTGTCCTTATCAAGCTCAACGCTAAGCTCACCTGCCGCCACGCTTTGCGTAACATAAGCTTCAAGCTTTTTCATATCGGTTATCTTGTTTCCCTGCACCTCAGGGGTGATAACATAAGCCGTCTTATCCTCGTTAAGACCAAGCTTTGCATCGGCAGTTTCAACATCGCCCCAGTTTGCTTTCTCCACAAGCTTCTGAAGCTTCTCAACATCAAATGTGATGTCCTCATTAAAGCTATAGATGGAGTTCTGTATAAATCCAGAGAACCATGTTTTTCTGTTCACGCTGTCATAGATCTTCTGAAGATCGTCCTTGCCGCTTAGTCTGTAATCAAAATCAGCCGTCTTGAAAACAACAGGCGTGCCGTCGATAGTTTTGACCGTAAGCTCATAAGGCATATCATTCACCCCGAGCAGGTCGCAAGCCTGTTCAAATGTCCTTCCGCCCACGTCAACGCCATTCACTGTTGTGCCGCTCAGAAATCTGTTGCTATAGTAAGCTCTTCCAATGAAATATCCTCCGCCCACAACTATCACGATAGCCGCTGCCGCAGTGCCGCAGATAATGCCGATATTGTTTCGCTTTTTCTTTCTTTTCTTATTCTTTGACGAACCTTTGACAGAGCTGTTTTTCTTCACTGATGTCGCAGGCTTTTTCGTTATCTTTGTGGAATTTTCCGTCATCAATTATCCTCCTGTACAAAATGACGTTCGGCATATGCCGACAATGTATCAAGAATAATTATATCATGCTTTTTTCCTTTTGTCTATAGGATAGGCTGAAAAATTTGTCACAAAAAGAGTGCCGGATATTCTTATTTAATGTACAAATAAACGTACTGCAAACAAACCACACGCAAACACAGTAAAAAAATATCGGGCAGATAACTCCACCCGATACAATATCAGTCTTTTATATACTTGTTCTTGACCTCGCTGTAGGTCTTGCAGAAGCGGTCATGGGAGATATACGCTCCCCAGCTCATGTTATCGTCCACCTGAGGGTCCATAACATATACCTGACCGTTTATCGTTACCTCCACCCACATATGATAGCCGTAACCGCCTGCCGCCATAGCGGTCTTGCCGTCAACGGTCTTTGCGTCAAAGCCTATATAGTTGAGCATTGCGGCGTAAACGTAAGAATATTCTGTGCAAGTGCCGTAACCGTCCTCAAGAACAGCCTTGACAGGATTTGCCCAGCCGCCGTAATCGTAGACCGTGTTCTTTATAATATAATCGTAGCAAGCCACAGCCTTTTCGTAGTTTGTCATATCATCTGATATTATCTTATTGAGATATTTCAGAAGTATCTTTTCTTCCTTTGCGCTGAGCGTCGCCTTTGGATCAAGCACTGCAGAATTAAGTCGCTGTGCAGGGGTCTTGCCGTTGTCGACAACAGGCGCAGTGGTTGTAGTTGTAACAGGCTTTTTAGTTGTTGTCACCTTAGCAGTGGTGGTCTTTTTCTTGGTAGTAGTCACCGCAGGCGTTGTGGTCGTAACAGGGGCAGTTGTTGTCTTTGCAGTAGTAGTTTTCACCGTTGTAGTCTTTTTTGTAGCCTTTGAGGCAACAGTATCGCTGTCAGTAGTGCTGACAGGGGCGGAAGTAACAGCAGAAACCTTTGTTTCAGACTTTGAAGCCTGCTGAGTTTTCTTTGTCACAAGGCTTACTGAGATGCTAAGCTTTGTGTCAGCGGAAGTCACGCTCTGCACTGCGGTCACTGACGCTGGCTTCTGTGATATTACAGAGGTCGTTACGCTCTCTGATCTCAAAGCTGTTTCAGAAGCTGCCTTTGTTGTTTCGCTTTTTGCAGTTTTTACAGCCTTTACAGCCTCGGTCTGAGAATTTTTCGCAGTTTCCTTGACGGCTGATGTTGTAAGAACAGTTGTGTTATCCCCGATCTGCTCAGATGTTTCCTTGTCAGAAACAACAGAAATGACCTTTGCATTTTCAGGCGGCATGACCGCACATGGCTGGATAACGTTTTTATCAAGTGTCGCAAAAGTCACAGCAGATACTGCCACAACTCCGCAGGCAGAAAGCACAGCCACACAGCGAGATATCCCCGACTTCAAATAACCCAATTCAGAACGCTCCTTTCAAATGTGATAAACTACACCATATTATAATGAATAAGGTTACAAAAGTCAAGGGGCATTGTAATCAAATTGTAATTTTCAAGCCGCTTTTTCGCTCGTTTATGAAGTATATATGAACATCAAGTTACAACCATTGTACATTTTATATCCCAGGAACGACAATAAGGGTTCTATTTTTATCATTTTTAACAAATTTCGCAAAACTTTTATTAATAATACCGAAAAACGGACACCTGCGTTACAAAAGCCCATATTTTCCACGATATTTTACATATCTATCCACAAAATCACCCACGCAAAAAAAGAACGCTGACACAAGCCAGCGTTCCCTTTTTGAAGTATATGAAGTATATATGGAGAAAAAAGTATATGTGTAAATTTCATCTTTTTGTCTTTCTCTTATTGTATTTATATCATACTCCGCCAATGTGACAGTTTTATGATAGTGTGCTGAAAACTAATACACAAAAAAATAAGTGCAAAAAAACGTCTGCCATATGACAGACGTTTTCTCTTAGTTTAAGTAAATTACTCAGCCTGAGGTGCTCCTACAGGGCAAGTACCTGCGCAAGAACCGCAGTCGATGCACTCGTCAGCGTTAATAGCACACTTACCGTCAGCCTCGGAGATAGCTCCTACTGGACATGCGTCCATGCAAGCGCCGCAGCCGATGCACTCATCACTAATCTTATAAGCCATTTTCACAGACCTCCTTGCATAAATTCTACAAGTATCATATCAAATACTATACTTATATAATAACACATTTTCTGAAAAAATCAAGAGGTTTTCGGCATTTCATAAAAATTTCACATAGATTTTAAGTGATTTTTCAGTTAGTATTCACTAATCAACTAGATGCTTGCCAATTCCTGCTGTGAGATAAGAGCAAATCCTGCTTCACTCAAAGCTTCCAGAGCGGCTGTAACGTTCTCCACTCTAAGGATAAGATAAGCCGTGTTTTCCTTAGTGTTTATGAATGCAGAATACATATACTCAACGCTGATGTTGTCATTGTAGAGAGCTTTCATTGCTTCTGAAAGTCCGCCTGGGCGGTCATTTATCTCCACTGCAAGCACCTGAGTGGTGGTAACGGAAAAGCCCTCTGTTTTCAAGGCTGAAACTGCTTTTTCAAAATCGTCAACGATAAGTCTGAGAATACCGAAATCCTTTGTGTCAGCAAGCGACATTGCACGGATATTCACATCATTATCCCCAAGTATTTTTGTAACGGCAGACAATCTGCCAGGTCTGTTTTCAATAAAAACCGAAAGCTGTTTTACTGTCATAAAATTACCCCCTGTCTTTTAGACAAGCTTTCTCTTGTCGATAACTCTTACTGCCTTGCCCTCAGAACGTGGAATGCTCTTTGGCTCAACAAGTCTTATCTTCGCCTTGATGCCAAGGATATTATGGATATCGTTGGATATCTTCTTTTCAAGATCCTCGATAGACTTGACAGTATCAGAGAACATATCGTCATTAAGCTCGACTCTTATCTCGAAAGTATCAGAATTGTTCACCCTGTCAACGACTATCTGATAGTTAGGGCTTGCTTTTGATATCTTAAGAAGCACTGACTCTATCTGAGATGGGAACACGTTTACGCCCTTAATGATGAGCATATCGTCGCTTCTGCCCATTGGCTTGCACATTTTGACGAGAGTTCTGCCACATGAGCATTTCTCTCTTGTAAGAATACAAATATCTCTTGTTCTGTATCTCAGCAGAGGGAAAGCTTCCTTTGTGATACTTGTGAATACAAGCTCGCCCTTTGAACCTTCAGGAAGCACCTCTCCTGTGTCAGGGTCGATTATCTCTGCGATAAAGTTGTCCTCATTGATGTGCATACCAGACTGTGCTTCGCACTCGAAAGCTACGCCAGGACCGCTTATTTCTGTCAGACCATAGATATCGTAAGCCTTGATACCAAGAAGATCCTCTATCTCATGACGCATTTCATCCGTCCAAGGCTCAGCACCGAAGATACCAGCTTTGAGTGTAAGCTCCTCTGGCTTTATGCCCATTTCCTTTACAGTTTCACCTATATAAGCGGCATATGACGGAGTACAGCAAAGGATAGTAGAACCGAGATCCCGCATGAACTGTATCTGTCTTTCTGTGTTTCCTGATGACATTGGCAGAGTAAGACAGCCCACCTTATGAGAGCCGCCGTTAAGACCTGCCCCCCCTGTAAAAAGTCCATAGCCATATGCAATGTGGCAAACATCGTCTTTTGTTCCGCCTGCGGCAACTATAGCTCTTGCACAGCAATTTTCCCAAATGTCTATATCATGCTGAGTGTAGAAAGCCACAACTCTCTTGCCTGTGGTTCCACTTGTAGAATGTATTCTCACGCACTCTGAAAGCGGCTTCGCAAGCAGACCGTAAGGATAAGCCTCACGCAGATCAGCCTTTGAAAGGAACGGCAGCTTGTGCAGGTCCTCAATGCCGTGGATATCATCAGGCGTTACGCCCTTTTCTTCCATAAGCTTCTTGTAGTATGGCACATTGTCCCAGACGTGCTTGACCTGTTTGACAAGTCTTTCGCTCTGGAGCTTTTTCATGTCCTCGTGCGCCATGCACTCGATCTCTTCGTTCCAATATTTTCCCATTGGAACACACCTCCTGTTAAAATGGTTTCGGTCATATTACTCGGGTATCAACTTTGCACAAGTATCATACGCCGTACATTTCTTCAAGCATCTTAATGCCTGTTTTCGTTTTGAACACCTTGTCACGGAAGCTTTTTATGCTCTCTTTGGAAAGGCTGTCCTCAAAAGCGTTCACAAGGAAATCCGCTTCCAAGAGTATCTGCCAGTCAAGCCCCTGGGCGCCCTCATAGGTGTGATGATGTGCGATAAGAAAGCACACCCTGTCTATGATATCCTCATCAAAGTCAAGCTCTGTGAGCATTTTCCGTGCAGGCTCAGGACCTAACTGTTCCTGAAGCTTTCCGCCGCAGTGACCCTTGCCGTATCTCTCCTCCGCAGGCTTTATGCCTATATCATGCACCACCGACGCAACGTCAAGACAGTACATAGTGCGGATATCAAGCCCCTCTGTCCTGCCGATAACACGGGCAAAGGTATGCACCTTTATAAAGTGCTGTATACGCTTAGGGTCGCCGCTGAAAAACTCGGTCATTTTTATGATAAGACCGCTTATCTCGTCCATTATTTTACCTCTCTGCCGAGAGCGAACGCCTTTTTATTCAGTTCAAGGAACTTTGCAGGAACACAGTTTTCAAGAGCCTTCTGCCAAACGTCCTCGTCAAAAGCCATTTTAGTTGACACAACGCCCATGAGAACAACGTTTGAAGCCTTTGCAGTACCAGCCTGCTCTGCAAGTGCCAGTGCGTCAACAGCGATAACGTCAACGCCCTCTGCTTTAAGCTTGCCTATGATATCCTCAGGATAAACAGCCGCACCTGTGATAACAGGCATTGGGTCTATCTGCTGAGTTGAAGTGATGATATGTCCGCCCTTCTTGAGATATGAAACATATCTTGCGGCTTCAAGCTGCTCAAAGCTGATGATGATATCAGCTTCGCCTTTTTCAACTACCGGTGAGCATACCTCGCTGCCGTACTTAACGTATGTAACAACAGAGCCGCCACGCTGGCTCATTCCGTGTACCTCGCTGACCTTAACATCAAAGCCCTGTGAGAGAAGCACGTTTCCTATTATTCTTGACGCAAGCAAAGAGCCCTGTCCGCCTACGCCCACTATCATAATTGATCTTGTTTTCATTATTTACACCTCGAAATATATGTTATCATTAGTCGCATATCGCACCCAGCTTACACATTTCCTTGCATATGCCGCAGCCTACGCACTGTGTATGGTCGATAACGCACTTGCCGTCATGGATAGATATAGCAGGACAGCCTATCTTCAAGCACTGCTTACAGCCAACGCACTTATCCTTGTTTACCTTGAGCGGTGGATTGTGCTTTACATATTTAAGAAGTGCGCATGGACGTCTTGAAATAATAACGCTTGGCTCTTCCTTGGCAAGCTCTTCCTTGATAACAGCCTCTGTTTCAGCCATGTGATATGGGTCAACGACTCTTACGCTCTTGATACCAAGTGAATGGCAGAGCATTTCAAGGTCAACGGCATAAGCAGGGTCGCCCTTAAGGTTTTTACCGGTTGTAGGGTTCTGCTGATGACCCGTCATACCTGTGATAGAGTTATCGAGAATGATAACAGTTGAATTTGTGGAGTTATATGCAACGTTCACAAGACCTGTCATACCGCTGTGCATGAATGTAGAGTCGCCGATAACGGCAACAGACTTCTTCTCAGCCTCTGCACCTCTTGCCTTGTTAAATCCGTGAAGTCCGCTGATAGAAGCACCCATGCAGATAGTTGAATCCATAGCACAAAGCGGTGCTGTTGCGCCGAGAGTGTAACAGCCGATATCGCCTGATACCATAACGCCCAGCTTATGCAGGCAATAGAACAGGCCTCTGTGAGGACATCCCGGACACATAACAGGAGGTCTTACAGGCACGTTATCCTCAAATGTGATATACTCAGGCTTCTCGCCAAGTATCTTTTCGGCAACAATAGACTGTGAGATCTCGCCCATAAGGCTGAAAAGCTCCTTGCCGATAACGTTCACGCCGTTCTTTTTGCAGTGTGTTTCGATAACATCGTCAAGTTCTTCTATAACATACACTTTTTCGCACTTTGCAGCAAAGTCCTTTATTATCTGAATTGGCATTGGGTTTACGATACCGAGCTTAAGATATGAAGCCTTGTCGCCCAGAGCTTCCTTCGCATACTGATATGAGATACCGCTTGTGATAACGCCTATCTTTGTATCGTTCATCTCTACCTTATTGAGCGGTGAATTTTCAGCATAATCAGCAATAGCTTTCATTCTTGCTTCAACAACAGGGTGACGGCGGATAGCGTTACCAGGCATCATAACATACTTCTGGATATTCTTTTCATATGGAATATTTTCCTTTTCCTCTCTCTCGCAAAGCTCAACGGCTGACTGAGAGTGAGAGACTCTGGTGGACAGTCTTACGATAACAGGAACATCGAACTTTTCAGAAAGCTCGAAAGCAGCCTTAGCAAACTCCTTGCACTCTCCTGAATCGGAAGGCTCTATCATCATTGTCTTAGAAGCGATAGCATGGTGACGTGAATCCTGCTCGTTCTGTGATGAGTGCATACCAGGGTCATCGGCGACAGCTATTACCATACCTGCCGTTACGCCTGTGTAGCCTGCTGTGTAAAGAGGGTCAGCGGCAACGTTAAGACCAACGTGCTTCATTCCGCAGAAGCTTCTTGCACCGCCTATAGAAGCGCCAAGAGCCACTTCCATTGCCACCTTTTCATTAGGCGCCCACTCAGCATATACCTCGTCATACTTTGCAACAGCTTCTGTTATCTCAGTTGACGGAGTACCAGGGTAAGATGATACCACCTTACAGCCTGCCTCATACAGACCTCTTGCAAACGCCTCGTTTCCAAGCATTAGTTTTTTCATACAATAAATCTTTCCTTTCACTGCACCGACCAATTTTTTGTGATCGGTAAAAATAAACAATAATTAAAATAGACATAAGTAATTATACCACAAATTTCACCAAAATGCAACAGCTTTTTTGATTTAAAGCACCAATAGAGTGTTGCAAAAAGTTTGCTTACGGCAATTTTGTCAGTTTGCATAAAATATCAAGGGAGCTTCTGTGCAAAAATTTATGCCAGCTTACACGTTTTGAGCAACAAAAAATAAATCGCCGCCAGGCGATACCATAATTCCTCATTCCTCACTCCTCATTCCTCATTCTTAACACTCCTCATTCTCACCTCCTCACTTGTTAAAAAAATGTACTTGAAAAAAGAGCATAAATGTTGTATAATAACAAAGTATACTTATATTTACGTTCGGAGGATATACATAATGAAAAAATACACACTTGACGAGGTCTACACTGCCGATATGACGGTGTTTCAGAGAGAAAGATATAACAGAGTTGCAGATGAATTTGAAAAGCTTTTTGGTGAAAAGCCAACTGCTTTCTTCTCAGCTCCGGGCAGAACTGAGGTAGGCGGCAACCACACCGACCACAACTTCGGCTGTGTCCTTGCGGCAGGCGTTTCACTTGACGTTATCGCTGCTGTCGCTCCTGACACCGAAGAGAACGTTATTACCATACAGTCTGAGGGCTTCCCAATGGACACTGTAAACGTTGATGACGACACTATCTACGAGGAGCAGAAAAACACATCTGCGGCACTTATAAGAGGTATGTCCGCAGGCTTTAAGAAGAATGGCCACAATGTCGGGGGCTTCAAGGCTTATGCCACTTCAAACGTGCTCAAAGGCTCCGGACTTTCTTCATCTGCGGCTTATGAAGTGCTTATCGGCACTATCCTCAACGGTCTTTACAACGAGGGCGAGGTTTCTGCTGTGGAAATAGCTCAGATAGCTCAGTTTGCGGAAAATGTATATTTTGGCAAGCCGTCAGGTCTTATGGACCAAATGGCTTCATCAGTAGGCGGATTTATCACTATCGACTTTGCTGACGAAAAGCGCCCTGTTATCGACTCTGTAAAGTTCGATTTCACAAAAAGCGGTCACGCACTGTGTATCGTTGACACAAAGGGCAATCATGCCGACCTCACCCCTGAGTATGCGGCTATCCCAGCGGAAATGAAGTCTGTTGCGGCTTTCTTTGGCAAAAAGGTGCTGAGAGAGATAACAAAGGAACAGCTTCTTGAAAACATCTGTGCCGTTAGAGAAAAGTGCAGTGACAGAGCTGTGCTTAGAGCGCTCCACTTCTTTGACGATAACGAGAGAGTTGGCAAGGAAGCTTCCGCACTTTCAAAGGGCGACTTTGACGCTTTCCTGAGCCTTATCAATGAATCAGGCGATTCATCATTCAAGTATCTTCAGAACATCTATGCTTCTTCTGCCCCAAACGAGCAGGGTCTTTCATTTGCTCTGTATCTTGCAAAGCAGGCTCTTGGCGGTGAGGGTGCTTGCAGAGTTCACGGCGGTGGCTTTGCAGGAACTATCCAAGCGTTCGTACCTGAAAAGAAGCTTGAAGCTTTCAAGGCTGAAATGGAGAGAGTATTCGGTGAAGGCTCATGCTATGTGCTGTCCATAAGACCTGTTGGCGGCGTGCAGATCGACCTTTAATATAGGAGTTGTCATGAAAAATCCATTTGCAGGCTTGAAGAAAAAGCAGGTGAAGTTGCAGTTTTCCACCTGCGGAGAGATAATGATAGACGGACTTCCCTTTGCTTTCGGAGTGGAGAGTGCAGGGAAAGCGTCAGACAAAGGGCTTTGTTTTTCGATATCGGGTGAAGCTGTCAATGACGGACGTGTTACCTTTTCAAACCTTGAATACTACGAAAACCATGGCGGAAAGATAACCCTTGTGAAGCATGGCTTTTCACTTGTCACCAAAAAAGACGGCAAGAAAATTTATCAGGCGAAGTTTACCAAAATACCTATCACCGAAAAGGACACCTCAGTGCTTTTCAGAAAGCTCACCGAGGAAGAGGTCGTCCAACGGCTCAACTGCGAGATAGCTTTTAAGGTGACCCCTCATTTCAGCGGTGAGGACACGCCCGAAGTCATGCTCACAGTTTATCCTTATGAAAATATGCTCACAGGGTCGGCTGTGCAGTGGCTAAAGGTCACGTCTGACAAGGACTATTTTCTGCACAAATATTCTAATAAATAACAGGAGAGTTTATCCCATATGAGAATGAGAAGAAAGAAAAATCTTGAGGCACGTCTTGAAGCCTGCGGAGATTATATTTTATATCTTGACCGTGACGAGAAGAATTTTCAGGACAAATCAAACAAACAACTTATTGACTTTGAGAAGATCTTCGGAAACAGCAATCCCCTTGTGCTGGAGATAGGCTGTGGAAAGGGTCAGTTTGCAAGAGAGATAGCAAAGAGAAATCCTGACAAGAATTTCCTTGCAGTAGAAAAAAGCAGTAACGTTATAGTTGACGCCGCACAAATGGCTATAGACGAGGGCATACCGAACCTGAGATTTGCAAGGGGCGAGGCTGAATATCTGGATTGCTTTATCCCTGAAAAGTCAGTGGAGTGTATCTACCTTAACTTTAGCTGTCCGTATCCTAAAAATACATATGCACGTCATAGGCTCACATACCGAGCTTTTCTTGAAATATACAGACGTATTCTTGTGGACAAAGGCGAGATATACCAAAAGACCGACAATATGCACTTCTTTGAGTTCTCCTTGGAGGAGTTCTCTGCGGCAAATTACGGACTTAAAAACATTTCTCTCGACCTTCACAACAGCGGCTTCGAGGGCAATATCGTAACGGAATATGAGAAGAAATTCTCAGACATGGGTATGCCTATCTACAGATTGGAGGCGTTCGTAAAATAATGAGCGAGCATATAAATCCAATTGTCAGCGAGGAAGATATGGGTGCTGACGGCAAGCTTCGCAAATGGTCAACAGGCAGAAAAGCCAAGTTGATAATTTGGATGGTCATAATCTTAGCAGTAGCACTCGGCTTCTGGCATCAGCACTATATGCGCTCCGACAGCCAGATAAAAGCCGTTTTCAATGACAATAAGGCTAACTTTCAGACCACTGCGGAGTTTATGATAGAAAGCATTTCATGCGAAAAGCCGACACTACCAAAGGGCAAATGCTCCATTAAATCGCTCACTGAAAACAATGCCTGCAAGTCTGTGAAGAAAGAGCTTGAGGAGCTGGAGCACAGAAATATCACATACATCGACAGCGACGGCTTGACAGTGAAATTTTATACCATTTATGACCATTACTATATTTACCGCTCACCCATAAGCTCATCAGGGGGCGAGGATAACCTCGGTGACGGGTGGTCTTATGTAAAAACAAGTAAATGCTGATTTTTTTATGGACGAAAAATTTTTTTCGTCCATTTTTTATGCAATCAAACGGTCTTTACATTCGTGTTATAGATGAAAGGCTTTTCAAAACAACAAAGGAGGTGACAGCTTTGACAAGAGATATTGACTACATAGTTGACAAATTTTCAGACGATATCTACCGAGCGGCACTGGCAGTCACAGGCAGCGTTCACGAGGCGGAGGATATAGTCAGCGAGGTCATAATAAAATATTTCACAAGGCAGGGTGAGCTTTTCTTCAATGATGACGAGCATCTTAAAGCGTGGCTGCTGAGAACGGCGATAAATCTATCCAAAGACCTGCTAAGGTCGGCAGGCAGACGTCTGCGTGCAGAAAATGAGGTAAGTGCAAGCAGCGATTTTTCATCACCTGATATGCAGATAGATGTGCAAAACGCTATAAACAGGCTGGATAAAAAATACAGGATAGTGCTTTATCTTTTTTATTATCAAGGCTGCAAGACCGATGAGATAGCCGATATTTTGGGAACAAGTAAGGGCACGGTCACATCAAGGCTGAAAAGAGCAAGAGAAAAACTAAAGCTTTCACTTTCAGACTACGAAAAGGAGATGAGCGTATGAACGAAAGAGATATAAAGAATTATTTTGCAAACGCAAGCCTATCGGAACAAAAGAAAGATCAGCTCAAAGAAACGCTCAAAAAGCGTTTTCCACAACAAAACGGAGATATAAATACGGATACTTTCACACCACAAACCGAGCCGACACAGCCTGCCATAGTCGCAAGACACAAGGGTGCAAAGGTAGTTGCGGCAGCGGCGGCAGTGGCGCTTGTAATGTCAGGCGGAATTTACATGACAAGAAATATCCATGACTACGAGCCGAACGCAGGCACAGCTCCACCTGCAAACAGCAGTGTATCCGGCGATACAGGTACACTGCAGTTGTGTTCAGCAGACTTTATAAAGCTTGCAGACACAGTGCTTGAAAGCGCAAATTCTACGGTAGGAAATCTCGACATAATACAAAACAGCCCTGCATACTGCGATATAGTCTACAGCGGCAACTATGACGAAAATATCGAGGGCAAGGAACACAGCACAAGGTATTACGTTGACCTGCTGGAGAAAACCGACAGCGGACTTCCAAGCGTGGATTTTTTGACAGATGATAACAGCTATGAGCCAAATTCTTTGGTAATCGATATCCTGTCGGAGATAAAAACCCTTGATGAGGACGCTTTTAACAAGGCGGTGAATTGCAGAATAGAAGCCCATATTGAGAATAACAACTGCAAGATAACCATTTCAGACAGCGATAACAGCGTTTCTCTCAAATACGGAAGCGGCGAAAGCTTCACTGAAAATGCCAAAATTATAGCTCAAACCCTCAAAAATGACCTGCTGGATATCTATGACGAAAGCTCTATGAAAAACCCAGACAATGCCATTTTTAGCTACTCCCCTGCTGACTATAATTATTACAACGATATCATGAACAGCAACAATACAACAGAATATGTAAAGTCAGACTATGCGCAAAATGGATATATCACAAACGAAAGTCTGAACCTCCTGACCCTGAATATCGTCAACGATTCGGACATACAGTTCAATATGGCGACAGATTATTTCACTGTGGATATGTTCACAAACAGATTTACTCTGTATAGCTACGCCAATGACGGAAGCTGGGCGGTGTATGATTCCGCTCCGTTTTCAAGCACCAGCACTGTGGAAGCTGACCCGTCAGCCACGGCGCAGTATATTTTTGAAAAGGCGCAGGCGCTTGTAACAAAGTATAACACCAGCGGCAAGAAGCTTCACTTTGACAATGTGACCTCACTCGACCTTGCGAAAGAGCTTGCAATGTCGTATGTGCCAGATATGGACAAAGAAGATAACATCACGCCGGAGCTTTTCGCATATGGACTTTGGGTAGAAACTCTGCCATATGACAAAGAGTCCAGCTCCTATGATTTATCCGGACTTGACTTTTCAATATACTTTGAAAAGGATAAGGACGGCAGTGCATATGATGTAACCCAGGTGGATGTCACAGTTGAGGGGGATATGGTTTATTCATACACCACTGATGAGCATGACAGCGTTGAAACTTATGACCAAAATGACAGTGCATTATCTTAACAAAACAATGTTGGTAGCTCGGTTGCTCACTAAACAAAGGTAGAGTTACCGAGCCACAAAATAAAAGCTATGCTCCAAGATAGAGTAGCGAAGTAAAAAAAGAAAAAAGTGACCTGCAAAGTTAATTGCAAGTCGCTTTTCTTTATGCAATAATATTTATCTGCAAATTAGTTGTTGATGAGCTTTTCGTCATCGTTGTTCCAGCTGTAGAGCTTTCTGATCTCCTTACCAACCTTCTCAGAAGGATGCTCAGCGTGGAGCTTTCTCATAGCCTTGAAGTGTACCTGTGAACCTGCGTCAGACATATCAAGGAGGAAGTCCTTAGCGAATGTACCGTCCTGAATGTCAGACAGAACCTTCTTCATAGCCTTCTTAGTGTCCTCAGTAACGATCTTTGGACCTGTGATGTAGTCGCCGTACTCAGCTGTGTTAGAGATAGAATATCTCATGCCCTCGAAACCTGACTGATAGATAAGGTCAACGATGAGCTTCATCTCATGGATACACTCAAAGTATGCGTTTCTTGGGTCATAACCAGCTTCACAAAGTGTTTCAAAACCAGCCTGCATCAGTGCGCAAACACCACCGCAGAGAACAGCCTGCTCACCGAAGAGGTCTGTTTCTGTTTCTGTTCTGAATGTTGTCTCAAGAACACCTGCTCTTGCTCCGCCGATACCAAGTGCATATGCAAGTCCGATATCCTGTGCGTTGCCTGTTGCGTCCTGCTCAACTGCGATAAGGCAAGGTGTACCCTTACCAGCCTGATACTCAGAACGTACTGTGTGACCAGGAGCCTTAGGAGCGATCATGATAACGTTAACGTTCTTTGGTGGTACGATGCAGCCAAAGTGAATGTTAAAGCCGTGTGCGAATGCAAGAGTCTTACCCTCTGTGAGGTATGGCTCGATAGATTTCTTATAAAGTGCAGCCTGCTTCTCATCAGGAATAAGGATCATGATGATGTCAGATGTCTTTGCAGCTTCCTCAGTTGTCATAACTGTAAGACCCTGCTGCTCAGCCTTTGCCCAGCTCTTAGAACCTTCGTAAAGACCTACTACTACGTCAACACCGCTCTCCTTAAGGTTGAGTGCATGAGCGTGACCCTGTGAACCGTAACCGATAATGGCAACTCTCTTACCCTTGAGTACGTTAATGTCGCAATCCTGCTGATAGAATATTCTTGCCTGTGCCATTGTTAATTCCTCCAAATTCAGAAATTTAAGATTTATTTTATGTAGCCTTTCGGCTATATAATCAAAGTTTATTTGCCTGCATTGAATGTGTCAGAGCCTTTCTCTATTGCGATAGTGCCTGTTCTTACCATTTCAATTATTCCGTAAGGTGCTATGACCTCCTCAAATCTGCAAAGGTGAGCGTAAGTGTCGCAAAGCTCCAATGTCATTGTCGTAAGCGTTATATCCATGACCTTAGCCCCTGTGATATCCGCAATAGTCATTATCTCACTGCGTCTGTTTGCGACCGCAGACACCTTGACTATCATAAGCTCTCTTGCGAGATACTCATTAGCCTCAAATGTCTTTACCTTGATGACCTCTATAAGCTTATTGAGCTGTTTCTCGATCTGCTCAACTGTATGCTCGTCACCGTCAGCAACTATCGTTATTCTTGAAACGTCAGGGTCATGAGTTGGACCTACTGCAAGGCTCTCGATATTGAACCCACGTCTTGAAAACAGTCCGGAAATTCTTGATAGAACACCGCTGTGGTTTTCTACAAGAACTGAGATCGTATGTTTCATAAATCAACCTCCATAAGGAAACCTTTCCTTGATTCTTTATTATACCAGCTTATTATTAAGATTTTTTGAACGTAAACGCTATATACTGTAAACGCTACAGATAGTTAAAATATTAGCCTTATAATGTTGGCATATCCTTATCCACAACGACTTCAACAAGGCAAATGCCTTTATGTTCAGCAAGCATTTCCACGCCCTTTTCCATAGTATCATCGTCATAAACTCTCATTGCAGGTATGCCATAAGCTTCTGCAAGCTTGATAAAGTCAGGAGAGCCGTCAAGAAAAACTGCTGTCTGTCTGTCATGATAGCCATTTGTCTGAAGTTCTCTTACCATGCCAAGGCGGTTGTTGGTCATTACTACCACCTTTATATCAACGCCGAACTGAACGGCTGTTGCAAGCTCCATGAACGACATCTGAAAAGCTCCGTCACCGCATATAGCAACTGTTGCTCTGCTGTTGTCAGCCATTTTTGCACCTATTGCCGCAGGCACAGAATAGCCCATCGTACCCATGCCGCCTGAGGTAAGAAGTCTGCCCTCTTTGCGGAACTTATATTCAGTGCAGGTCCATATCTGATTTTGTCCAACGTCTGCCACAACAGTAACATTGGCAGGCATTTTCTTTGCAAGCCTGTCGATAAACACCCTCGGATTAACAGTACCCTTTGCAGGCTCAACATACTTTCTCTCGCCCCCAAGGGTCTTGATGTGAGCTATCCACTCATCGTGCTTCATAGGCTTTGCAAGTTCCGTCATTTGCTGTAAAACAAGCTTTGCGTCGCCAACGAGAGGCAGGTCAGCGCCAATATTCTTGCCTATCTCCGCAGGGTCGATATCTATATGTATTATCTTAGTAGTTTTCTCCAGAGCCAAAGGTGTTTTAACGGCTCTGTCGCCAACTCTTGCACCCACAAGGAACAGCACGTCGCACTCGTTCACAGCGGCGTTTGCCATTTTAACACCGTGAGTTCCTATCATGCCGCAGAAAAGCTGGTCGTCATCAGGGAAAACAGAAATGCCCATCATAGTTGTGATAACAGGTATCTGCATAAGGTCGGCAAGCTCTCTTATCTCGTTCTCAGCGTGAGCGGCAAAAACACCTCCGCCAATACAGATAAGCGGCTTCTCAGCCTCTTCCAACGCCGCCATTACACGCCTTACCTGAACGTAGTTGCCCTTTGTGGTAGGCTTATAGCTTCTTATCTCGCACTTTTCAGGGTACTCAAAGTCGATAACAGCTTTCTGAACGTCCATAGGGATATCTATAAGCACAGGGCCCGGTCTGCCCGTACCTGCGATATAGAAAGCTTCCTTGAAAACTCTTGCAGTGTCCTCAGGGTCTTTGAGAAGATAGCTGTGCTTAACGAACGGCTCAGCCGAGCCTGTAATGTCAGCCTCCTGAAAAACGTCAGAGCCTATCTGGTCGGTATTCACCTGACCTGTTATGCACACGATAGGTATAGAATCCGCATAAGCGGTAGCAATAGCAGTAATAAGATTAGTTGCACCCGGACCTGATGTAGCGATACAGACCGCAGGCTTGCCTGAAATTCGTGCATAGCCGTTAGCCGCATGACCACCGTTAGCTTCCTGTCTCACAAGCACCTGCCTGATGTCGTTTTCAGCATCCAGCAAAGCATCATAGAAAGGACAGATAGCAGCTCCGGGATAGCCAAAGACGACTTTTACGTTCTCAGCTTTCAAACATTCAACCATAGCCTGACTTACAGTCATCTTCATAATAAAGTCGCCTCCATAAAAAATTTTCTGTATAAATTATCATATAAAGTGATAAAACATACAAAGCTATGATTTATTATACCATATTTATAAGATTTCGTCAAGTATCGTTAGCATACGAAGGAATATTTATTTGTAGTGCTACAATAGATATTGGACAAAATTAAGAAAAAAGAAAAGAGAGATAGGCAAAAATCTGATAAAATAAAG
>NZ_JBDGDD010000028.1:0-30651 GCF_040909065.1 Ruminococcus sp. RTP21359st1_H3_RTP21359_211015 | reverse complement strand
TATGCGTCCCCTCAAATGGTTTTCGCCTATCGAATTTCTTAATAATAGTGTCCAATATGATTGACAAACCTACATTTTTTATTAATAAAATATCCATTGCTAAAAGCAGGGGGAAATGCTATAATGTTCAGGGTGATTTATATGTATGTTTGTCCGATATGCAAAAAACGGCTTAGAAAGCTTGACAACGTATGGCACTGTCAGAACGGTCACAGCTTTGATATTGCGAGAAAAGGATATGTAAATCTGCTTACCACAAAGGGCAGAAACCCTAAGAACGCAGGGGATAATGCGGAAATGGTAAAGGCGAGAACGGATTTCCTCGACCGTGACTATTATCTGCCGCTTGCGAAGAAAACGGCTGAAGTAATGGGCGGTCTGCTTGAAAATGTGAAACAGCCTTATATTATCGACAGTGGCTGCGGTGAGGGCTTTTACACTGTGAACTATGCCAAGGCACTGCCAAAGGCGAAGTTTTACGGCATTGACATATCAAAGGCGGCAGTTGCCCACTGCATGACGAGGATACATTGCGAAAATATCACAAATTGCGAATTTGCAGTGGCATCGTCATTTCAGCTTCCGTTTATAGACAAATTTGCAGATCTTATCGTATGCACATTTGCACCTGTTTCAAATGACGAATACGCAAGGGTGCTGAAAGACGGCGGAAAGCTTGTGGTAGTTTCTCCGTCCCCAAGACATCTGTTTGAACTTAAAGAAGTGCTTTATGAGAAGCCTTACGAAAACAAGCCCAATGTATACGGACTTAATAAATTTGACGAGTCTGAGGAGATAATTTTTGAATATCCTGTGGTGCTTGAAAGTCAGGAGGATATTTTCAATCTTTTTACAATGACTCCGTATTACTACAAAACATCTGCCGAGGCGGTGGAGAAGCTTAAAAAGGTGAACAGGCTTGAGCTTACCTGTGGCTTTTCTATCAGGACATTTACGAAAAAGAGAGGTTTTTGATACATGAATAAAGATATTTTCTGCAAAGGATATACTTGGGGATTTTTCTCCAAGAGAGGTGATTTTCAGACGGAAGCGGCAGAAAAGTCAATGGAGAGGCTTGCTTCAAACGGCTTGAACTGGATATGTATCCCTGTAAACGCATTGCAGGAGAGCTTTGCAAGCACAAGAGTATTCAGTGATTATGAGAGAACACAATCTGACGAAGACATTGCCTTCGCTATACAAAAAGCAAAGTCACTGGGACTTAAAGTCTGCCTTAAGCCTATGGTGGATTGCCTTGACCATTCATGGCGTGCAAGGATAGACTTCCCACCTGAGAACCCTGAATATTGGGACAAGTGGTTCAAGTCATACACAGCTTTCATGCTTCACTATGCAAAGCTTGCAGAAAAGCTCGGCTGTGAAATGCTCTGCACAGGCTGTGAAATGGCAGGAATGGACAAGCAGTCTGACAGATGCAGAAAGCTTATCGCACAGGTGAGAGAGGTCTACAGCGGTATCGTTATGCACAACATCAATCACGGCGACGAACAGCGTTTCGATTGGCTCAGCGACGTGGATATCATTGGCATCTCAGGCTACTACCCTGTTACAGACGGCGTGAACAGGGACAAGAAACATATGCTCAGTCGCTGGAACGAAGTTGTCGGCTCCCTTGAAAAGGCTCACAAGCATTTCAACAAGCCTATAATGTTCGCTGAGATAGGCGTGCGAAATGAGGAGGGCTGCACGCAGTACCCTTGGGATTTCCATGACAGACTCGACAAGCCACTTGACGAGCAGGAGCAGGCAGATTTCTACGACACTGCAATGGAAGCAACTTGGGATCTGGATTGGTTCTGCGGTTACTTCTGGTGGGATTGGAAAGCTATCCTGCCGCCAATAGAGAAAGCCAAAGAGAACCGTGACTTCACAGTTTATGGCAAGCTTGGCGAAGAAGTGCTGAAAAAGTGGTACACAAAAGATTAATATGCACAAAAATACGGACTGTTTATCATTGGATAGACAGTCCGTTTGTTTTTATATGCGTTGGTGAATGACAGGCGAATGTAAGCGTGTCGCCGTCCCCTATATTTACAATTTTTGCGTAGGGGCGACCCGAGGTCGCCAGTTAATTATATTTTTACATACTGAGCAGTACAAATAATCGTACTCTTATCCAACCGCCGCAGGTATTTTTTCTTTCCCTCGTTTAACAATGACAGGGTATTCCTTGAAAATATGTCTGCGTATAAAATTATCCGCAAGCACACCAATATAGGATAACCCAAACCACAGAAAAGCAAATGGCAGGCATATCTGTCCGTCAAAATTCAGCGGCACTTCCTCATAGCTCCATATGCCCATGCCGAGATAGCGGTTGAGATACTCCCCTGCAAGAAATTCTATGGCAGTGATAAATGCTGCCGACACTGCAAGCACAGACAGCAGGCTCACTCCTCGCCTGCGCTCGCCATTCATGATATGGATAACCAGCATTGAAGTTCCCCCAAGCACCCCCATTGTGATATGAGAATATCCCCTGTTAAGTATTTCCATAAAGCCGTAGCATATTGCGCCCACTGAAAAAAGCGTAAGTATCTTATACATCTTTGCCGCCACATTCTCACCGCCCTGTTTTTTATCGCCCTAATATTAAAATGTACAGAAATCAGTGATTTAAAACCTTGAAGACAAAATAAATTTATGGCAATTTCAAGATACAAAAAACGGACAACCCAAGCTGTCCGTTTTATTGTACTAATATGATATTTTATACCTGCCAGCTGTTAAGATATTTCTCCTGCTCAGGTGTAAGCTTATCTATCTCAAGCTCCCAGAATTTAAGCTTTCTGTTTGCGACTTCCTTGTCTATCTCATCAGGAACATAAACTATCTTGTCTGTAAGCTTGTCTTTGTTTTTAACAAGATAAGCCGCAGAAAGTGCTTGGATAGCAAAGGACATATCCATTATCTCGGCAGGGTGACCGTCGCCTGCGGCAAGGTTTACAAGTCTGCCCTCGCCGATAACATACAACCAATTACCGTTCGGAAGCTTATAACCGTCAATATTGTTTCTTGCAAGCTTGCTTTCAACAGACAGCTTTTTAAGTCCAGCCACATCTACCTCGCAATCAAAGTGACCTGCGTTACAGAGTATAGCACCGTCTTTCATGTTCATGAAAGCTTTCTCAGTAATAACGTCTTTACAGCCTGTTACAGTAACAAAGAAGTCGCCCACCTTAGCGGCGTCAACCATTTTCATTACCTTGAAGCCGTCCATAACAGCCTCCATAGCCTTTATTGGGTCGACTTCGCAGACGATAACGCTTGCACCAAGACCCTTTGCTCTCATTGCAACACCCTTGCCGCACCAGCCGTAGCCTGCAACAACAACGTTCTTGCCTGCAACGATAAGGTTAGTTGTTCTGTTTATTCCGTCCCATACAGACTGACCTGTGCCGTATCTGTTATCAAAAAGATACTTGCACTTTGCATTGTTTACAAGCATCATAGGGAATTTGAGCTGACCGTCCTTGTTCATTGCAATAAGACGAATAATGCCCGTAGTAGTTTCCTCACAACCACCGATAACGTTCGGTATCAGCTCAGGGTATTCATTGTGGATAAGGTTTACAAGGTCGCCGCCGTCATCTATAATAATGTTTGGACCTACCTTGACTACCTCGGATATATGTCTGTGATACTCCTCGTCAGTTGCACCGTGCCATGCAAAAACGTTCAAGCCGTCATGCACAAGACCTGCCGCAACATCGTCCTGAGTAGACAGCGGATTGCTTCCTGTGATGTACATTTCAGCACCGCCTGCTGCAAGGACTTTGCAAAGATAAGCGGTCTTAGCTTCAAGGTGGATAGAAAGTGCAACTTTCAGTCCCTTAAAAGGCTGATCTCTCTTGAAATCTTCCTCGACGCTTCTGAGCAATGACATATTCTGTCTTACCCATTCTATCTTTCTTTTACCGCTTTCCCACAAGCTTTCATCTCTTATTTCGCTCATTTTATCAATTCCTTTCGGTTTATTATTCGATCCATATAATAATTATACCCTATTTCTCCCCATTTGGCAAGAGGTCAAAAGCAATTCATTATACTTCGCAAATTTACAGCGCGTTCATAAAATTAAATTAAACAATTTCTTGACAAAAAAACAAGGTAAGCGTATAATAATATTATGTGTGCGAATAGTAAAAACGTGCATAAATCATGATTTTTAAGGAGTGTGTACAAATGGACGACGCCAGTCAGAATACGATCGCCCCTCGATTGCAGAGCGGCTCGCCCGTTTGTGGCAGCCTTTTTGTGATCTAAATATCAATTTTAATTGAATAGGACGATCTGTGTTTTGGTAGATCCTTATATTTGTACAGAGTTGGTATAAGTACAATTATTTGTACTGTTGTGCTTATTACCGCTGCTGTTAGGGGGAAACATTATGTTTAACACAGTATTGGAGTTGCTCAAAAGCAGAAACTACAAGGCTATCCGTGAAATATTTATGGATATGAACGAAGCCGACGTGGCTGCTCTTTTGCAGCAGTTTTATGACGATCACGAGGTCGAGAAATACGAGCTTCCGTTGCTGTTCCGTCTTTTGAACAAGGACGTTGCGGCTGACGTTTTCGCTTATATGGACAGCGATACACAAATGATGCTTATCAATGCCTTTACAGATAAGGAGCTTCAGGAGATCGTTGACGACCTTTATCTTGATGATACGGTAGATATTATCGAGGAAATGCCTGCAAATGTTGTTGCAAGGATAATCAAGTCTGCTGACGCAGAAACGAGAAAGCAGATAAATCAGATACTCAAATATCCTAAAGACAGTGCAGGCTCTATTATGACCACCGAGTACGTTTATCTTCACAGAAGCTACACCGCCAAGGAAGCACTGGATTGGATAAGACACGTTGGTATGGTCAAGGAAACTGTAAATACACTTTATGTCACTGAGAACAGAAAGCTCGTGGGCGTGCTTTCACTGCTTGATATCGTAACTGCTGATGATAACGATAAAATAGAGGACATAATGGAGGACAACGTTATTTCCGTTGATACCCTTGAGGATAAAGAGTATGTTGCTTCCATGTTCTCAAAATATGACTTTCTTTCTCTGCCTGTTGTTGACAGAGAAAACCGCATGGTTGGTATCGTTACATTTGACGACGCTATGGACGTTATCGAGGAGGAGACCACTGAGGACTTCTCGAAAATGGCTGCCGTTGCGCCAAGTGACGATTCATATTTCAAGACCTCTGTTTTCACTCATGCGAAAAACAGAATAGCATGGCTTTTGATACTTATGCTGTCGGCTACCCTTACGGGTGCTATCGTAAACAAATATCAGTCTGCTTTTGCGGCTGTCCCTGTTTTGGTATCGTTCCTGTCAATGCTTAGTGGCACAGGAGGAAACTGCGGCTCTCAGACCTCGACCCTTGTTATAAGAGGCATGGCGCTTGGTGAGATAAGAATGAAAGACTTTTTCAAGGTCATGTGGAAAGAGTTCAGAGTTGCGCTTCTTTGCAGCGTTATCCTTGCTATAGTCAATGCTATAAGAATAATTCTTGTGTATCACGGTGACACATCTGTGGATTGCTACAAGCTTGCGTTCACGGTAAGTATGGCTATCATGGCAACTGTTGTGCTTTCAAAGCTCATCGCCTGTATGCTGCCTATGGCTGCCAAGAAGCTGCATCTTGACCCTGCTATCATGGCTGCCCCGCTTATCACCACTATCGTTGACACTTGCTCAACACTGATATTCTTCACATTGGCTACTATCGTATTTGATATAAAATAAAAAAATGGCGGTTATCTCCTTTCAGGCTATCTTCTGCAAAGGTGCGGCCGCCCGTTTTATGGATAAAAATAAATTGGATTTTGATATGAAAGGAAATAGTTATGGCTCAGAATTATGACGTAGTTGTTGTCGGTGCAGGTGCAGCCGGCGTATTCATGGCATACGAATTTGTCAAGCTTGACAAAAACATAAAAGTTTGCATTATTGATCAGGGCGGACCTGTCAGCAAGCGTAAGTGTCCTATAGATGGCAAAAAAGTTAAGTCCTGCATTCACTGCAAGGTATGCTCCATTATGCACGGCTTCGGCGGTGCAGGCGGAATGTCGGACGGCAAATATAACATCACAAACAATTTCGGCGGTGACCTTTACACATTTACCGGCAAGGAAAAGGCTATCGAGCTTATGCAGTATGTTGACAAGATAAACCTTGAAATGGGTGGTCAGGACGCTAAGCTTTACTCCACAACTTCTTCCGACATCAAGGCAATGGCTCTGAAATATGACCTCCACCTCCTTGACGCTCAGGTAAGACACCTTGGCACTGACAGAAATATGCAGATACTTCAGAACATCTATGACTTTGTTAAAGACAAGATAGACATAAAATTTTATGAAAGTGTTCAGGGTATAACAGGCAAGGAGAACGACTTCACTGTTATCACAGACAAGGACGAGTATCACTGCTCAAACGCTGTTGTTGCGGCAGGCAGAAGCGGTTCAAAATGGATCTCTGAGATATGCGACAACTTTGGTATCAAAAGACGTTCAAACAGAGTTGATATCGGCGTTCGTGTTGAGATACCTGCGGCTGTTTTTGAGCATATCACAAGTAAGGTATACGAAAGCAAGATAGTTTACCGCACAAAGAAATACGGCGACCTTGTAAGAACATTCTGCATGAACCCATACGGTGAGGTAGTTACCGAGAATACAAACGGCATCATCACAGTAAACGGACACAGCTATGCTGACCCTGCGCTGAGAACTGAGAACACAAACTTCGCTCTGCTGGTATCCAACACATTCTCTGAGCCTTTCAAGGACTCAAACGCATACGGTGAGTCTATCGCAAGGCTGTCTAATATGCTTGGCGGTGGAGTGCTTGTTCAGCGTTTCGGTGATCTGGTTGCAGGCAGACGTACAAATGAACACCGCTTTGGTCAGACGTTCCTTAACCCTACGCTCAAAGCCACTCCGGGCGACCTGAGCCTTGTTATCCCAAAGCGACAGCTTGACGATATTATCGAAATGATATACGCTCTGGATAAGATAGCTCCGGGTATGGCGAATATAGATACCCTGCTCTATGGTGTTGAGGTCAAGTTCTACAATTCAAGAGTTGACGTTGACGAGAACCTTGAAACTGCTGTCAAAGGTCTTTACGTCCTTGGCGACGGCTCAGGCGTTACGCACTCTCTGTCGCAGGCTTCTGCATCAGGAGTATTTGCCGCAAGGACTATTTCAGAAAAATTCAACTGATCTCATATATCACAAAAGCCGCACTGCCAAAAAAGCAATGCGGCTTTATTTTTATGCCTTACTCTTCAAGAAGCTTTATATATCCCTTAATGATATCAACGCACTTGTCATAGCTCATGTCGCTGGTATCAAGACACAGATTGTAGTTTTTCGCATTTGTCCAATCCCTGCCTGTGTAGTGACGATAATAATCGCTTCTCTCCTTGTCTGTCTTTTCGATTATCTTGACAGCCTCTTTTACAGAAACACCATACAGATCGACGATATTCTTGACCGCAGTTTCCATATCAGAATATATGAAAACCTTAAGCACGTCTTTTCTGTCACGGAGGATATAGTCAGCACATCTGCCAACTATTACCGCAGGCTCTCTGTCTGCAAGCTGCTTTATTATCTTCGCCTGATAATTGAAAAGATTTCTGTCAGAAGTAAAGTCGTGATCATCAGGGTCAAGAAGCTCACCCTTGTAAACTCCGCCCTTTCTCAGAAAAGAACCTTTCAGTTTTTCATCAACAAGCCCGAAAAAGCGTTCATTTATACCGCTTTCGTCGCTTGCAAGCTTTATAAGCTCCTTATCATAATATTTTATACCCATATCCTCTGACAGCATTTTTCCTACAGTTCTTCCGCCACTGCCGATGCCCCTTGCAATGGTTATGATCCTTGCCATAAAGCTCAACTCCTATTCACCTAAATATGCTTTCTTGACCGACTCATCATTGATAAGATCAGACGCCTTGCCTGACAAAACTATCTTGCCCGTTTCAAGAACATAAGCTCTGTCTGAGATAGCAAGGGCTTTCTTTGCGTTCTGCTCAACAAGCAGTACAGTTGTGCCGCTCTTTCTGATATCCTCGATTATCTTAAATATGGTTGACACAAGGATCGGTGACAGACCCATTGACGGCTCGTCCATTACAACTATCTTAGGTCTTGACATGAGCGCCCTGCCCATTGCCAGCATCTGCTGCTCACCGCCTGAAAGAGTACCTGCTATCTGATTTTTTCTTTCTGCAAGTCTAGGGAAACGCTCGTATATATCCTGAATATCCTTCGGTATATTCTCCTTGTCTTTTCTTGTAAATGCTCCAAGTTTAAGGTTATCAAGCACTGTGAGGTTTTGGAATATTCTTCTTCCCTCAGGAACGTGTGCTATACCCATCTCGACTATCTTGTGTGCAGGAGTTTTAGTAAGCTCCACGCCGTTGAATTTGATAGAACCCGATTTTGCAGAGATAAGACCTGTAAGGGTGTGCAGAGTGGTGGTCTTTCCTGCTCCGTTTGCGCCTATAAGGGAAATGACCTCGCCCTCGTTTACCTCAAAGGAGATACCTTTCAAAGCGGCTATCATGCCATAATTGACGTGCAGATCATTGATTTCCAACATTGCCATTTTACTTACCCCCTTATTCGCCCAGATATGCGGTGATAACTTCAGGATTTTTAAGCACTTCCGCTGTCTTGCCCTCGCAGAGGAGCTGACCGAAGTTCAGCACTGACAGCTTTTCGCAGATACCTGAAACAAGGCTCATATCATGCTCGATAAGCAGCACCGTCATATCAAAATTATCTCTTACAAAGCGGATAGTATCCATAAGCTCCGCTGTTTCGTTTGGATTCATGCCGGCAGCAGGCTCGTCAAGAAGCAGCAGCTTCGGCTGTGTTGCAAGGGCTCTTGCGATCTCAAGCTTTCTCTGATCGCCATACGGAAGTCCAGAAGCAAGCAGACTCGCCTTATCGTCAAGCTCGAAAACCTTCAGAAGCTCCAGCGCCTTTGCGTCCATTGCCTTTTCAAGTCTGAAATATCTAGGCAGTCTGAAAACGCCTGTAAAGGTGCTGTATTTATAATGATTGTGAAGTGCGACCTTTACGTTGTCAAGCACCGTCATATCCTTAAAAAGTCTGATGTTCTGGAATGTACGGGCAATGCCTGCACGGTTTATTTCGATAGTGTTTTTGCCGGTAATGTTCTTTCCGTCAAGAACGATTGTGCCGTCTGTTGGCTTATAAACGCCTGTGAGCATATTGAAGATAGTGGTCTTTCCTGCTCCGTTCGGCCCAATAAGACCATAGAGCTGACCTTTTTCTATTGTTATGCTGAACTCGTCAACTGCACGGAGTCCGCCGAATGAAATGCCGAGATTTTTTACTTCAAGAAGTGCCATATCACTCAGCCTCCTTTACTTTTTCACGCTTGAACAAAGCCTTGAACTTAGCAGTATTTGCACTGATAAAAGTTTTTGTTTTTTCATTTGAAGTTATTATCATCATAACGATAAGAACGATAGAATAGATAAGCATTCTGTAGCTGTTTATGCTTCTTAGCATTTCTGGAAGCAGAACAAGCACGATAGCTGCGATAACACTTCCTCTGATACTGCCTATACCGCCCAGAACAACGAATACCAAGATAAGGATAGACAGGTTATAGTCGAACTTAGAAGCCTGGAGCGTATAGAAGTTATGAGAATAAAGCGCACCTGCACAGCCTGCAAGGAATGCAGTCAATGCAAAAGTAATAAGCTTATACTTTGTGATGTTAAGACCTACAGACTCGGCTGCGATAACATTATCTCTGATAGCCATTACTGCTCTTCCTGTTCTTGAATATACAAAGTTATAGGCAATGATAAGAGTGATAAGCAACATAACAGCGCCGATAATGAATGTAGAATCGTTAGGTGTGCCGCTGATACCCTGAGGGCCGTTCAGTATAAGCTTTCCGTCAGGCTCAAGGTTAAGGTTTGACAGACTTTTGAGAGAAACGTGAACACCCTTAGAATCATAACCAAGGTAAAGTGCTGCGAAAACGTTCTTTATGATCTCACCGAACGCAAGTGTAACGATAGCGAGATAGTCACCTTTAAGTCTGAGAACAGGTATTCCTATAAGTATGCCGAACACTGCGGCAATTATTCCGCCTATAAGTATAGCCAAAGGAAATCTGATCCACACATTTTCAATAGTTTCAGAAGTAACGATAGAGAATATCGCACTTGTATATGCGCCAACGCACATAAAGCCTGCCTGACCCAAGCTAAGCTCGCCAAGTATACCAACTGTCAGGTTAAGGGATACTGCAAGTATAGAGTATACACACAGAGGAACAAGAAGCCCTGTGAGCATACTTGAGATATATCCGCCGCTGCTGAGTATCTGCATTACCACAAAGGCAACTATTACCATTGCGTATGTGATAAAGCTTTTTCTGGTCTGCGGCTTAAAAAACTTTGTTTTTGCGCTAGCCCCTTCTTTTTTCACAAAAAACCAATCCTTTCAGATAAAACAGAACTGCAAAGCAAGTCTGCTCGAAAATTTTAAGTTGACTTTTATACCTTTTCGCTTATCTTCTTGCCGAGGATACCTGTAGGCTTGATGATAAGCACAAGTATAAGAACAGCAAAAACGATAGCGTCGGCAAGCTGTGGTGAGATATAGGCACGTCCAAGTATCTCGATAACACCGATAAGGATACCGCCGATCATAGCGCCCGGTATTGAGCCGATACCGCCAAATACCGCCGCAACGAACGCTTTGATACCAGGCATTGCGCCTGTGGTGTTCTGAAGCGTAGGATAAGCTGAGCAAAGCAGTGCGCCTGCAATTGCGGCAAGACCTGAGCCGATAGCGAATGTAAGGGAGATAGTGCGGTTGATGTTTACGCCCATGAGCTGAGCCGCACCTCTGTCCTCAGATACTGCAAGCATTGCACGTCCGCTCTTGGTTTTGTTGATGAACAATGAAAGACCAACTACAATGAGTATAGATACGATTATTGCAACTGATGTTTCTCCGGAAATAACTATCTGTCCGTCAAAAAGCTTGATGCTCGGCACGTTTACAACTGATGTAAAGTTTACAGGCTTTTCACCGAATATAAGCAGTGCGATGTTCTGCAAAAAGTAGCTGACGCCTATGGCAGTGATAAGCACCGCAAGCGAAGTAGCTTGTCTGAGCGGCTTATACGCCACCTTTTCGATGACTATACCGAGAAGTGTGCAGGCAATAACTGCAAGAACTATGGAAAGCCAAGAGTTTAGTCCCCATGTGGTCATGCAGGTGAATATAACATATCCGCCCACCATAATAACATCGCCGTGTGCGAAGTTAAGCATTTTGGCAATACCGTATACAAGCGTATAGCCCAAAGCTATAACTGCGTATATACTGCCGAGGCTTATTCCGTTGATGAGGTTATTAAGAAAACCCATATACAAACATTCCTTCCTTTTGGAATAGACAAAACACAAGATGTAATCACATATATTACATCTGTCCTTGTCATAAACACAATATACAATAAATTATAACATAACCCCGTAGTTTTTGCAACACATTTTAATGAAATAAATCAAAAAAACCGACAATTTTTCGCAATTGCCGGTTTTTTCATATTAAGCGTACTTTTTGTACGCACTTCATTTCAGCTATTACTGAGCAGTAGAAGCGGCAATGTCATCAGCTGTCAGTGCTGAATAAGCACCATTCTTGATGATAACAGCCTTAGGGTCCTTAGATACGGCACCGTCTTCGCCCCACTTCATGCCTGTACCTGTAAGTCCGTCATATGAGAAGTCCTTATCAGAGATAGCCTTTTTGAGCTTATCGCAGATATCAGAAGCAGACATATCGGCTGTGATGCCTTCCTTCTTCATGAGTTCTGCAAGTACCATTACGCCGTCATAAGCGTCTGCTGCGAACTGGTTAGGTGTTTCGCCGTTGTAAGCGTCCTTATACTTCTTAACGAAGTCCTGAGTTGCCTGATCCTGAGCGTCGGCAGCAAATGGTGTAAGGAACATTACGCCCTCGCAAAGTGAAGTATCAAAGTTCTTGATAGAAAGAAGTCCGTCAAGACCGTCGCAACCGAAGAATGTTGGGTTGTAGTTAGCTGACTTGCACTGTGTAAGGATAAGTGAAGCCTGCTGATAGTAGATAGGCAGGAACACGAGGTCTGCGCCTGCATTCTTAGCTGCGCTTATCTGAGCTGAGAAGTCAGTCTTGCTGTCCTTTGTGAATGACTGCTCTGCAACGATATCAAGACCCTTAGCCTTAGCCTCGGATTTGAATGTGTTGAAGATACCTGATGAATAAGCGTCAGAGCTGTCGTAAATTACAGCTATCTTTGTAGCAAGCTTGTTTTCTGCGATATAGTCGGCAGAACCTTTACCTTGGTTAGGGTCAGTAAAGCAAACCTGGAAACAGTTATCGTTCTTGGTAACGTCCTGAGCTGAAGCAGAAGGTGTGAGCTGGAAGATGTTATCCTGCTTTGTCTTTTCAATAACTGCGAGGCAAGAACCTGTTGTTACTGTTCCGACCATTACCTGCATACCATTGTCTTTCAGTGCATTATAAGCATTTACAGCCTTATCGCCTGAGTCAGCCTCATCGTCCTCGAAAACGTATGAGAGCTTTGTTCCGTTTATTCCGCCTGCGTCATTTACGTCCTTGACAGCAAGCTCGATAGCATTCTTAACAGCAACGCCGTACTGTGCAGCGTCACCTGTGAGCGGACCGCTGCAGCCGATAACGATAGTATCGCTGTTCTTTTTTGCACCGTTTCCGCAACCTGCAAAGCAAGAAACTGCAAGGGCAGCCGAAACTGTTAATGCAAGAATTCTCTTGACATTTTTCATAATAATCTCTCCTTCGTTCACATATGTCACTGCATATGCTTTTTTTCAATAGTATTAATATAACACGCAGAAGCCCGATTTGTCAATATTAAATCTTACAAATTTAACGTTATTTAAACTATGTTTATTGTTACAAACAATATGCGCGTTCACAGAAAATTAATTTTGTGTATTTTAAATGAACGATTTGCAAGTTTTTTTATAATATCCTGCATACATACACCACTGACTTATAAGCTGCATATGATAAAACAGCCACACGAAACCTGTGGTATATGAGATTCAGACAACATAAGGAGTGAACTTATTTGGATATGTTTGACAATCTGTCGTTAGGCAGGATACTTGCTGACGACACAGAGGATAACACACCTGCCTGCCCTTTTCCGAAAGGAAGATTTCCTGAGGACACGCCGCTGGCAATGGCATATGTGCCTTTTCAGATGTGGGAGAAGCCTTATGAGGCAGATGTAGGACTTTCAAGAGGAACTATCTTCTCGTCCATAGACAAACCTTTTATAGGAGAGGAGGCTGTAAAGAATGCCCATACTAAGTGAAAAGGAGAGGCTTCTTAGAAAGATACAGGCGTGCAGCTTTGCCCTTGTAGAGGCTAATCTTTACCTCGACAGCCACCCTACCTGCAGAGATGGTCTGGCATATTTTGCACGCCACAAGGCAGAAAAAGAGAAGCTTATTGCTCAATACAATGAGAAATACGGACCATTGACGATCACGCAGAACAATTCGTCCAGGAAATGGGAATGGGTAACATCACCTTTTCCGTGGGAAAGGAGTGTTGACTAATGTGGCAATATGAAAAAAAGCTGCAATACCCCGTTAAGATCGCTAACCCTAATCCTGCTTTGGCTAAGGTCATTATCTCGCAGCTTGGTGGCCCTGACGGCGAACTTGGTGCAGCGCTTCGCTATCTCAATCAGCGTTACTCAGCCCCCTGCCGTGAAGTGCAGGCAATACTCAACGATATCGGCACAGAAGAACTTGCCCATATCGAAATGATCGGCACTATTATCTATCAGCTGACCCGTGACCTCTCCCTCAAGGAGATAAAAGACAGTGGTTTTGACACCTATTTTGTTGACCACACTACAGGCGTTTACCCTATAGCCGCCTCTGGTGTACCATTTTCTGCGGAAACCTTCCAAAGTACCGGTGACGCTATTGCTGATATACACGAAGACCTTGCTGCTGAGCAAAAAGCCCGCCTGACCTACGACAACATTCTCAGGCTTGCTGACGATCCCGATGTCCGTGACCCTATCAAGTTTCTTCGTGAACGTGAGATAGTCCACTACCAGCGCTTCGGCGAAGGACTAAGACTTATTCAGGATATGCTTGACAGCAAAAATTTCTACGCTTTCAATCCTAGCTTTGACAAATAATAAAAAAAGCGGACTGATAACAACAGTCCGCTTTTTTGTACATATATCAAAAATCTTCCTTGTCCATCTGCTTGCCGCTCCTGCTGACCTTTTTATTAAGTATCAGTGAAAAAGCCAGCGTTGCAGCTATGAGTGCTATCATCACAAGCACTGATTTTATTGTCAAATGCTTCAACTGTGCTCCAATATATGTCTGCACAAGCATTTCAGGCATCACTCCCATTATCGAGCCAAGAAGATATGGTCTGTAAGGCATTCGCAGTGCGCCGTGTATCATTGAAACAAGGTCGCCCGGCACAACTACCACAGCCCTTGAAATGTAGGAGGCGAACAGATTATTGTCATGCCCATAATTTACAAGCTTTCGTGCCTTAGGATATTTCATCTCAATAACACGCATGATATCGCCACCAGATATTCTTCCCACAAGATAAGGAACAGTAAAACACACCGATAGTCCTATTACATTCAACAAAATGCCCACCCAGAACGGATATATTGCACCCACGCACACAAAAATAGCCGCAAGCGGGAATACCACCGACAAAGACTTCAATCCATAAAATCCCAGTATAACAAATGCGGCAAGCCACAAATTGTCCGGGCAATAACTGAGTATCTCAGAAAACTCATGGTCTTTCAGAAAAAGAGCACAGCAAAATATTATGATAATAGTTAAAGCAAAGGGTACATATCTTCCATATTTTCGCACAAAGCTATCCATAACTCCTCGCTCCTCTCCGATTCTTTAGGGTATTATACCATATTTGAATGTTCAATTAATTATCAATCAATGAAAACTGTGTTACAACTTTCGCTGTCAAAACAAATTTATACTTTATCGTTCGTCAAATTGACCAACTATTCTCATTTTTGCACAATATCCCACTATCACTATAATTTTTATAAGTAGAATTATGTCGTCTTATGTCGTGAAGTGTTCTTAAACAAGTCGATTTCTGTTCTAATTTATGTATATCTAATTAATAGGTTAAATTTGTACAATATTGCTATTGACCAACGTACCAATTAATGTTATAATTAATTATAACAATTATTTGGGAGGTATTTTTATGAGATACACAGTATACAACAAAGCAATGAAACGTCCAGTTTTTCAAACAAACAACCTTGAAGAAGCCATTGACTATACACGTCGCCACCCAAGAAAGTCAAGACGACACTGCATATACGATGACAAACTAAAAACTTTTGATATAAAAAAAATAAGACTTGCCGCAGGAATATAAAACGCACAGGGTGTAGAACTCTGTGCGTTTTTGATGTATTTATGAATAAACAAGTCTTACAGTCACTCTGCTGTAACCGCTCCATGTGCAGGTGAACAAGGTCAGATCCCAGTCGCTGCCACCACCTTTTATGAGCGATGGCGAATCCCAGCCGCTCAGCAGTTCGCTGTTTGTGACAGTATAGTTAAATTTTCTGCCGTAAACATCGGTGAAAATGACCTGGTCACCTGAGCTGAGCTTATCCAGCTTATCAAAAAAGCCTGTGTAATTGTGAGCGCAGATTATAAGATCATTGTCTACACGTCTGCCGCTGTACTGACAAGCTGCAGTATTCATTGCAGCATAGCTCCAGCCACGAGTCACAGGAAACTCCTGCCCCAGTGTCGGGAATGAAATCAAGCCTATATATGAGTTGCCGTCAAGCACGATATCCTTATCCGGGTCATCTATCTCGCTGTCCATGGATCGACTATCGTCAAAAATGTCAAAGGGTGAACTGCTGTCGCTATCCTCTGCACTGTCTGAGATCTGCGTTTTCAGATCACTCAGCACAGCCTCCATCCTTTTATTACTTTGCTTTTCATGAAAATAGTTGTAATAATTAAGGGATAATGCCGCCGCTATCAGCATTATCCCCATTATTATCAACAAAAGTCCTAGCTTTTTTTTAGTCACTATTTTTCTCCTGTTGTAAAGTCGAGCCTATGTGGTTTCGCCTTTATTTCTCTTTTCTGCTTACTCTCCAACCTGCCGCGATAAGGATAACTCCACCGCCTATAAGTACAGGCACCGGCCAGTTGAGCGAACCAGTCTGTGGTATACTGTCAGGCGTTGAGCTTGATGAATCAGAGCCTGACGAGCTGCTGTCAGGTGTGCTTGAACTACTATCTGTATTACTCGAACTGTCTGACTTATATGTGTTCTCTATAAGAAACAGCTTGTCATTGCTTTTGGTAACAACTGTGTAGTTGGCAGGAATATCTATCTCCTTAACTGTCCACTCAGCCGCAGAATTGTCTTTCCAGAAATACTCCCAGTTGTTGTCAGCGTTAAGAGTAACAGTATCGAAAAGCTTGCCATCACGATATATCTCCACCTTGATATTATCAGGTATGAGCTTTTCCTGACCATCAGGAACTATCCACGACTTTCTTACACCATAATCACTGTCCCCTGCTGGGATCTCTTCGTATGTGAACTTGGTGTAAACTGTTATCTGACCCTCAGCCACGATATCCTTATCTATCTCGATAAGTGACGGAGAAGGTGTAAACTTAGCTGTTGTGTTTTCAAAACTCTTGCCTGAAACAAGATACAGACCCACAGAATCAGCAGAAAGCTTTACTTCACCGTTTGCATCCGTCTTGCCTGTTGAAACTGGTGTTATGCCATCAGTTTTTACGTAGTTGTCGAGAGTATCAGCGACAGCCTGCATTTTTGAAGCGTCAGTAAAATCAGACATATCTATAGGATAATCGCTGAACTCGCCGGTAAGGACAAAGTCAGCTTCTTTACGCTCACCGACCTTATATATGCTCCACTCAGCATTACTAACAGTCGTCGTATCATTTTTGCACACTATATCCACATTGATATTATCCGCTGCAGAAGCTGAGATCGTCATACTTCCCAAGGCTGAAACAGCCATTGCCGCCGTACACAAAACAACCTTTGCAAGCTGAAAAAATTTAAGTTTCATCTTTGCTACTCTCCTTATCAGGTAGATTTTCAACATTATCGTCACTCTCTGACTTATCTAGCATTGCCACAAGCTCATCATGAGAGATTTTTTTGCGTTTTGAATCCACAAACCACCACACAAGCAGTACCACAAACAATGGTATTGCTACAAAAGGCACGACCACAAGAGAATCGAGCTGAACAGCGTCTGCCGTTATTTTTGAAACACTCTTTGTATCGTCCGCAGTTTCAACTCTCTTTGCACGAACAAGAAGCCTGTGAGAATTGACTCCGTATGGTGTGCAGGTAGTCAACGTAACATGATCCTCACCTGGAATAATGTTCAGCTTATCCATTTCATTAGGCAGAACTATATAAACAGCCTCGACCTCATATGTATAGACCTCTTTCAACACTGTTATAGTGAACTCATCGCCCTCTGCAAGCTTATCAAGGTCGCTGAAAAGCTTTGCCGACGGCAGACCTCTATGTGCTGAAATGACCGAATGAGTGTCCGCTCCGCCAACAGGCAGGCTCGAACCCTGCAGATGTCCCACAGCGACATTTAACACGCCATCACTTGTGCCATGATAAATAGGCAACTCCACCCTTATAGTCGGAATGGAAATATAGCCCATAACACCCGTCCCCGTGATATCTAGGATATCCTCATAGCCCTTGACCTTATCATAATCAACAAAAGGTCGGGCAAGCTTTGCTATCTCTTCATTATATTTTCTGGCTTGGCTGAGTATCTCTTCATTCTCCTTGTCAGAAAGGTCATTTGCCGCTTTCTGATAAGTCGCCACCGCACGGCTTTGCGTTTTTGAATTCCACCAATCGCTTATTGTTGGATATAACATCACGGAGAGCCCCACAAGCAATAACAAGACCAATAAAATTGTAGTTGATTTACCGCTTTTCTTCCTCATGGAGTCCTCCCTGATGCCTGCCGACCGAGATCGGCAGGACAAAGGTAAAAATAAATTCAAAAATTAGTCGTTCTTAGCTCTCTTCTTAGCAATGAGAAGCACACCTGCGCCCAGTACGATAGCTCCGCCTACACCGTAGAAGATCTGAGTACCGATACCGCCAGTTGTTGGAAGTGAGCCGCCCTTCTGGTTTATGATCTTAACTGTTGAACCGCTTGTGCCTGAATCAGTGCCGTCGAGCATACGAATGGACTGAAGCGTATTAGCAGGATCATATGTTGTGTCAAACTTGAACTCATATGGATCAGCTCTGTTATACTGAGCAGGAGCTTCTGTCTCAACAAGCTTGTAAGTTGTCTGATCATCAATGCCCTTGATAGTGAACTTACCTGTTGCATCTGTCCAGATAGTATCTACAGAGCCTGCCTCATCGCCAATCTCAAGTCTGTAAACATTGTCTTCTATCTTGACAAGTCTGATAGCATCGCCATGAACATTTCTAAGCTGGAATGCAGCATTTGCAAGAGGCTCGCCCTTTTCGTCTACCTTGTTACCAACAAGTGAGAATGTCCAGTCATAAACTGTAACCTTAGGTGTTTCACCTTTCTCCTTACCTGTTGTGTCCTGAGGATTGTTTGAATATGTCAGGTAAGCTGTGTTAGGGTTATTGTTCACGCTGTCAGGAGCAGTAACTGCTACCTTAGCTTTTTCATTGAGCTTAGCAGAATAATAAGTTTCGATCTTTGCAACTGTAGGATAGTTCTTTACAAGTTCCTTAATATCGAAAGTAGTATAGAAAGATTCCTTATAGTCGGTCGTACTGCTGTCGTCGCCAACTGTTGTGTTAGGACCTACTGTAACAGAAGTGATCTCCTGACCGTCAGCATCATAGTACTTGTATGTAAGGTTATCATTGAATGTAAAGCCCTCGCTGAGCTGGTCACGAACTGTGTATGTATACTTGTCATAAGCTGATACATCGCTTGGTATAGTTGTTGTGATCTTGAATTCTACATCGTCACCAATTGCGTTGTCACCAACATCGCCCCATGAGTCATTCTCATTGTGCTTGATCTGCTTTGTAAGTGTTGGCTTCGTCTTCTTTGGAGTAACGTTTGTTGTGCCTGAAACGTTAAGGATAAGAGCTGAGTTAGCCTTATCAACACCATTATTTTCTGTTGCATCGACAACGAGATAATAGCCAGCATTTGGAAGTGGAATAGTGTACTCACCGTTATCTTCATAGGCGGTTACAGACTTATTGTCGATGATGCAGCTAGAAGCGGCTTTTGCAAACTTGGCAGTATCTTCCTTTGTCCAATGATCTGCGTCTGAGATTATCTTTGCAACGTCTACCGCACTTTCAGCACTGTCGAACTGAGACATATAAGTGCTAAGACCAGAAGTTTTCAGGCTGGTAAGCAGAGCATCGCCATTAATGCCTTTGCCCCACTTGATAGTATTTGTTGCAGATGCCTGGTCAAAGATCTGATAAGCCTTATATACTCTGTTTGTATCAGAATCCTTGATAACAATGTTATTAACGCCAGCATCAGTAGTAGCAAATACTCCGAATGCTGATGTTGCAGCAATAGCTGAAACTGACATAACGGTTGCAGCGGCAAGAGCTGCGAATTTCTTCATCTTCATAATTAATTATCCTTTCATATTGGTTTATTTATAGCGTTTTTTTGCGACGCTTTGTAACTAAAAGTATTGTTGCAGCAACAGTGACTGTTCCGCCTGCTGCCACGAATGGGATAACACCCATGCCGCCTGTTTCAGGCAGCTCTCCCAAGGTTTCCTCAGAGTTGTTATAGACCTGAACATACTGATCACCGTTCTTTGTCATATCAATGCAATTCTCATTTTCTGAGCCATTGTATCTGTAGTAAGCTTTGTATGACGATGTGATTATCGGCTGACCGTTCACGTCTGTCTCCTCAAACCAATAGTAATACTTACTACCCTTGATGTCATTTTTTTCAAGAGAAACGGCATTTGACCAGTTGTTATCAGCCGTGAGCGTTATCTGCTTCCACAAGAATACTTCACCGCTAGGTGTCGCATCTTTACTAGGAACAGGTGTAACGTTCGTCTTCTCAGGTGTGCCAAGTTCATTAGCTGTCACCTCATAAGAACAACTGCTATCATCATTGACCTTTGCTGTAAGCTCAACTGTAACATCGGAAGTAATACCGCTGAGGTCAACTGTGAACTTGCTGGAATTATAAAGATCAGCAACAGACACACTTATATACTTACTTGAAGCGCTCCATGACGCAACACTCTGATTTTTGTCACCGTCCCAAACGTCCCGATCTCTGTAGAACTCAGCAAGAACATCGCCAGACGAATTGATAAGCCTTACTCCGGAATATTTCATATCGCCCCTTTCTAGCCATGCGTTATTAAGGGTGAAGCTGAACTTAGCCGAGCCATACATGGTATACTCAGAGGCAAAGCTTCCGTTCTGAGCCATTTCTGCACCATTGCTTGTAAGGATCTTGAATTTAACATTCTGTCCCTTATCCATTGTGCCTGTAAACTTGTTATAATTTTCAGGAACGTCAGCCTTATTTGTTGACCTATAGATATTGAACGTTACCTTATCATTGGTATGAGCATTGCTATCGCCGTCAGACCATGCCTTTTGCAGGCGAACGTCCATATTTTCTACCTTCTGAGGGGTCTTGGTATTGACGATCGTATCAAAGCCCGTGGCACTGCCGTTATTTGAATAAGTATATGTAACGCCAAAGCCGTCAGGAATATTCTTTTCAAGAACATAGTAATACTTGTCCTTGTCAAGACCGTCAAGAGTTACCGTCCAATTCTTAGACTTTTCCAGAGAAACAGTTTTTATAAGTTTGCAATCTGTTGGTATTCCGTTATCTCCATTCACTCTTGAGGCTGAATTTGGTGCAACAGAGGACTCATAAACATCTGCCTCGATCTTGTCGATACCGGCAGAAAGCTCACTGTCAGCAAGCTTGTTTCCAAGCTCATCACGCCATTCCTTTGTAATGTTAAGTCCCTTAACGTTCGTAACTGTAACATCAGTGTTTTTGCTCATTGCAGTTGCACTGTATACAGCCTCATATCCTGTTGCAAGATCAATCTCTTTGATATAGTAGTAAAGCTGCTTGTAATCATTGCCGACCTTCGTATATCCAGGAAGCTTTGACCACTCATGTTTCCAATTATTAGCTTCGTTAAGAGTTACCTCATCACTGCCCCACTGAATATCATCTGGAACACCGCTTAAAACCTTAGTTGTAGACGAGCCAAGAAGAAACTTTACGCTCTCTGCCGAATGATTGCCGTTTCCATCGCTCCAAACCTTGCTTGCAGTTATCTTAAACTCTTTCAGCAGATTTGTTACTCTGAACATATCTCCGTTCTTCACGAACTGATATCCGTCCTCACCGACTTCACTTGGAACTACAGCCGGACGCACTTTAAAGGCAAAATAAATAGGAGTTTCGTCAAGAAGATAACCCTCTGGACTTTGCTTTTCTATAAGCTTATAAAGATGCCCCTCAGTATCTCCTGTGCCTGCGGCAGGTTCAAGATCAAGGTTGTATGACCCGTCAGCATTTACATTAAATGTCTGCGCCTTATCCTGTGACGAATTTCCCCATATAACTGATCTTCTGTCCTTCGCAGCATTTTCTTTGAAATCTACTGCCGGGAGCCAATCGTATGTGCCATTTTCCAGCTTAGTGTATCTGTAGATCTCAAAAGAAGCTTTGAGCATAATACTATAGTCTCCGCTGTCTACCTTCATAAGCTTAAATGGCTCAACTGTTGTTGATGATGCCTTTGACTGATTTATCAGCTCAAACTCGGAATCATTATCTTCACTGTCATTTACAGCTGAACCGTTTGTGTCAAATGAGATATTATTGAACACATGAACTTTATAGCCATCGTTCTCAGCGTCCTCATCATTTGCAGGACTTCCTGTATAAACGTATACTATTTTCAGGTGACGCTGATCCGGAACGTTTATTTCAAGTTTCTTTACAAAATCTCGTGTCTTCGCTGTCAGTGCAGAACACTTTACAGCCGAAAGCATTTTTTCATTGCTTACCACAGTGCTTGAACTGCCGTTGCTATCCCTGTATTCATATTCAACTCTGAAAACACCACCCGCCTTCTCAGAAGAAACCTCTTCCACAGGAACGGATATGCTTGAGCCATAATCTGACCACTCGCCGCTCTTATTGGCAAAAGCCTTTACTTCCTTGAAACTGTTGCCGTCCATATAGCCATAAGCCACATAGTATCTCTTTATATTTCCGTTTTCGTAGCCCTCAGGCAAAGTCAGATCAATAGTACCCTTAGCGCCAACAATACTTTCACTTGGAATAAAGTTAGCGATAAACTTGGCCTTTTCGTTGGTAATAACATCTGCACTGCAGGAAACTGTGCTGTCAACTACCTCCGGGTCTGATATCACATAACTGTAATCACTCACAGCAAGCTCTGCACCCGTATCTGCGTCAAACACCTTGATAGACTTCAGATCCATATCAACAGCGGAATTGCCATTTATGCTTACCGTTTTTGTCTGAATGTTACCCTGAGCGTCCTTTGTCTTAACTACAGCCGTGCCTCCGCACTTGATAACATCGTTGAGAGTTATCATTCCGTTTGTTGAGCATTTGAGCTTTTTAGGGTTAACATCAATGGTATAAGTTATCTCACAGCCGGTGGACTTCGGAGAAGAAGTTTTCTTCAAGTTCTTTTCCTTAACTGTCTGCGTCTGGCTTCTCTCCGGATATTTTCCAGCTTTATCCTGAACTGTGTTTTTGAACGCTGCAGTACCATTCTTGTAAACGCCGTTCTTAACATCATCGACCTTTACAAGTGTGCTGTAGTAAGCTGTCCAAGCGTCCTGCTGATTCCATGCAGTCTTGAAAGTTACCGTATTGGCTGTCTTATCATAGAAATATTTAAACTGATTTGTTTGTGCAAAATCATACTTATCAGAACTATTTCCAGATGAATATTTCAGATAATCATTATTCTCATATAAGATCATGCCAGATGGCAAAGTATCCACGATCTCGACATTTTCGCCATACTTATAAGTGCCGTCCTTATTGATATCAAGCCGCCAATCAAACCTGTAATACTCAACGCCATTTACAGTAACAACAGGCAGGCTGCTAAGATCATGCACTGTGTCACCTGCTGTGCTGCTTGCAGCGTCATACTTTTCATAAGGTGCTTTGGAGCTGTCGCCTATAGTAAACTTAGTCTTATCTGCACTAGGCTCGAATGTTTCGCCCTTATAAGCAGCCTTATTATTTACATTTATAATAGTACCTGCGTCAAGACCTGTTACATCTACGGTACTGCTATACTGTATCTGCACAAGGTTTATATTGTCAAATTCTTCACTATCATTGAACTTTATCTCAAACGAAGTGTTGTCGGCATTAGGTACTACAGTGTAATTTGAACTGTTAAGAGTTTCATAGCTTCCTTTTCCATTTCTCTGAACATACATAATAATGGAATCAGGGTCAAGAACGCTCTTTATTGACTTGCCGTCATTTGATGCAGCGTTCATTACATCGCTTATAGTCTTTCCCCTAAAGGAACCGTTTGTCTGCTTGACCACCACCTGCCACTTATATGTAACCTTGCTCCCGTTCTGAGAAATGTCAAGAACTTTTTTTGACTTCTCGTTTACAGGCTTATAATAAACTGTCTTGTCAGAATGGAAGCCGTCAATACCTGCAGTATTTTTCACTGAATAATATCCACTGCTGTCAGGGTCGCCAAGATCATAATCAGCGACCTTTGTTTCATAAGAAATAACTACCTCGTTATTGTCGCCTATGCTGTCAGGCAAAACAAGCTCACCGTCACTTGCAACCGTTGCATCAATAGTATCGTTTCCTATTTTAATGCTGACCTTCTGTCCTGCTTTAAGCATATTGTCAGTTATTGTCTTACCTTTAAGGGTGGAGTTTTTGTCATTACATTTAACAGTTACTTCCCATTTGATTATACCTAATGTGTTATTATCTATCCAGCCACTTTTTGATATCTGATACTTATTATAAACAGTTTCACTTGAAGTGATATCAGACCATGGGTTTTTATCAGGTCTTTGCATTTTAACTGTATTTGTAATTTCCGCCTTGTCAGGATCAATAGCAGTCACATACTCAATGGTGATTTGGGACGCTGTTATTTTATCGTCAAACGTAAGCGTGTTTCCGTCAAGTGTGTACTTTACATCTGAGTCATCGTCAGCTTTGAGTGTAAAGCTTCCCGGCTTTGCATCAGGAAATGCTTCATCATAAAGGTGATAGCCCTTGAGGTCTGCACCGCTAGGGTTGCTTACAACTATTTCCCATGTGACTTCGTTATTGTCGTAGTCAACATTCTTGCCTGTTTTTGAGATCTTATCCTTCTTTGACTCAGAATAAATAATTTTATCTGCTTTTACTCCATTTCCGTCCTTATCATATGTGGTGGATTTGTTTTCCACCTTACCTGACATAACGAAATCCGGATTGCTTGTAGGATATGGGGTCGTGTAGCTTATGGTAACATTTTCTTCGCTGAATCCATCGCTGAAAACAAACTTTCCGCTTGACGCGTCATAGCTTCCTGCACCCTCAGGTGAAACAGTGAAGCTTCCGTCAACAGCATCCTTAAAAAGCTCGTCCTCGATCCTGTCAAGAGGCTTCTTTGCAGGATTGTCAACTGTGATAGTCCACCTAACTCCGTCAGCAGTTTCGCTTGCGTCCTTTATGGCAGACATAGTGAGCGGAGTAAAGCCGCCTATTTCAACCGTCTGACCGCCTATCTCAACAGTGGTCTTATCACCTGTATCTGTATCCTTACGCTTTACATTACCCTCAAAGCTCGCCTTACCGCTTATAGCGTCCTTCTCGTTTTTCTGTTGATATCGCTCGTCAAACTCAATAAAAAGATACTTCTTTCCATCTATCTCGTCGACTCTGTACTTACCTGAAATTCCATGTCCTTCATCGAAGTGAGTATCCTCGACATCGCCCCAGGTTCCGTCTGACGGTATACCGCCCTCGGGCAGGCTAACATTATCGTCGATAGGGAAATAAATATACCTATTGGTCATTTCGCCCTTGCCAAAATCAAATTCCACATTAAATTCGATCTTTTTAGATTGGTCTTTTCCTGAACCGACCGCATCATAGGATTTTATCGTGACGCTATTCGCATCCTTATAAGAATAGCTTCCGCCGTTATAGGAAACATCTCCACCTGCCACGGAAGTACCCTCAGTGGCACTTATTGCAGGCATAACAAGACTTGCCAGCACTGACACTGTCATAACTACAGACAGCACCACACCGAACAAGCGGCTGCGTTTTTTCCTTTCATTTTCTTTTAGATATTGCCGAACTTTACCGTTAAAATTCTGCAAAACGGATCACTCCCTCCGAAATTATACACTATTTATAATAAACGCTAGTCCACTGTGCCTATCCTTTTAAAAGGATATATCCTCAGTGAGACCTTTCCAAGCACTGCTTCCTCAGCAATACAGCCTATCCTCTTTGTACGGCTGTCAACAGACGTAGATCTGTGGTCGCCCATAACGAATATTCTCTCGTCAGGCACCTGATAAGGCAAATCGATATCACATTCTCCCAGAGCTTTGCCGTCAACATACGGCTCATTCAAGGTTTTTCCGTTGACGATAACAGTACCGTCCTCCTTGATATCCACCACATCTCCTGCTGTAGCGATAACACGTTTCAACAGTATCTTATTATTATAATAAAACGCAACTATATCGCCCTTCTGAAAGCTTCCACGCTTTCTGCACACCACCAGCTCGTCGTCATGCAAAGTCGGCGTCATACTTGTACCCGTTACTCTCAAAACAGGCAAAAATAACATTGATATGATCACTGCTGCCGCTGCCACAACAAGAAGCGATGCCACGGTGCTGCGGAGTATCCTCAGATATTCCCGCCTTTCGTGATGCTTTTTTACCACACGCTCAAGTGTCTGGACATCAGGAAGCTCAGGTTTTTTTAACACCTCGTTCTTGCTATCTGCCGCCATGATCTTCCTCCGCTACCGGCTGCTCAACAACCAGCTTGTGACCTGTCAGTGCAGCTACCTGCCGCTCCAGCCTGTCAAGTCGGTCAGTGATACTTTTTTTATCTTCGAGTTTTTGAAGAAGCTTTTCATTCTCTGCGTTAAGCTTATCATATTCTTTTCGCAGATAAAGCATTAACTCGAGCAGCTCATTTTTCGACAATTTTTCAAGCGCCTTATCCTTCAAAAGCCTCACCTCCGACGCAATATACCTATATAATTACAAGTATTATATCACTTGATTTTCCATTTGTCAATCCCACAATATATCATATTTGTATTTTATTACATATAAATATACTGATAGTTTACACAATATTGATTTATCTTTTTCATAGTGCCGGCAGATGATAAAACGGCATATTTATTAGCCTTGAACATGAAACAATACGAAACCTGCGTTTTTACGCTAATTGCAACTTTCCCCCAAAAAATCTTTCCTATTTTGATTATAGCAGCCTGCATAGTCAATATTTTAACATTGTATACTAATGCTGTATTTATTAATATTTTGTAAACTTTGATAAATAAATTTCTATCATTAGCCAAATATTAATTCAGCCCCAGATCGGTCCTTATTTAGCAACAAATGTTCACTGCAAAGCAAATAAGCTTTACATAGCTACACCGACAAGCTTTCAGACTTTACACGTTCAATAAAGTAAGAAAAGATCGGCAAATTTCATGTATTCACCGATCTATCATCAATTTTGCTTTCTCACAACAGCATATTCATCATCAAGCCTGTAATAAGGACAGCTATATTCGCTGTCGCTCATTGATCTGTATGCTTCGTCCTCGTCAAGATCGACCATGCAGCAGTAACATTCACAATCCTCATCAAAAACGTAATTCACACAGCTTTCGCAACGGCTGACTATTTTCTTTGCCTTTGTCATAACAGCCTCCTATTTAAGCACCTTTTTAAGTATACTATTTATAAATACAAGTGCGTCCTTCATTTTTTTCATATCACTATCTGAAACGCTGGAAAATTTACCAAGTATATCATCAAGTATCTCGTTTTTCATCTTTTCCATAAAGCGCATAGCTTCGTCAGTGAGCCTGATGTTGATAACTCTGCGATTATCAGGGTTTTGCATTCTGATAACAAAGCCCTTGTCAACAAGCTGTGCCACTGCCCTTGTTGCCTGCTCATTAGAAGTGTTTATCTTGCTTGCAAGCTGTGACATTGTGAGCGTTCCCTCAATACATAGTGACAGCATTATTATCTGCTGAGTTCTTGTTATATCATACTTTTTCTTATCAAACGTATCAAATACCAATTTTCTGCTGAGAGGGTATATCTCATACATTGACATGATACATTCACGACGTACATTGTCTACCATTTTTACTTCCTCCACATAAAGCTAATTACAACATATTTTCGTTGATTTTTCCACACACAGTAATTATAACATACGCTTATCATTTGTCAATAGCAGAAATATATCAATATTTGATTTTGTTAAGTCATTCTTTTAGGGGTTTTGTTGATGAAGATAGATTATATGCGCATGACAAGTTTTAAAGTTTTACCAATTTACAAAAAGTTTAGTCGAAATTTCTGTAAATTATAGCTGCCAGCTTAACACAAGACGGTAAGAATGTGATATAATAATTAATGAAGTAAAAATAGATTATGGAGGTTTAAAGTATATGTTGTGTACTGAGTGTAAAAAAGAGCAAGAAAAACGTATTCCTAACGAGGAAAAAGAAAATGCACAGCCCGCCGAGAAAGTGTGCAGCGACGTACATACAACACTGAAATCAAAGCGTTCAGCCGCTTTGATACTTTTGACTGGTGCTACGCTTATGCTTATAATGGTGTTCATTCTTTTTTGGCTTGTCATGTTGCCGAATCTTCCACAAGACAACAGCGTCCTTGCGAATAACTGTGCAAATATATGCCAGACCGCTAAGGAATATATCGGGATCTGATCTTCAAGACGATTTGCTCCTGCCTTCGGGCGGGAGTTTTTTTGTTTTATGGCGATTTTACAAGCTTTTTACGGCACCTGCATTGACATCATATTCGTTTGGCGGTATAATAATACAGTATGATATAAGATGCCTTTCTTACGATAGGAGTTAGGAGAAATAAGAATATGAATAACAAGGTCTACGATAACAGAGAGTTATCATGGCTTAAATTTAACGAGAGAGTTCTTGAAGAAGCTCAAGACAGTGCTACACCGCTTCTTGAAAGATTGCTTTTTCAGTCGATATTTGCAAGCAATCTTGACGAGTTTTTCAGGGTGCGTGTGGGTTCACTTTATGATTCCTCGCTTGTGGACGACGATCATAAAGACAACAAGTCCAAAATGCGTCCATCTGAACAGCTTTCTGCAATATTTAAGCGTGTTCATGAGCTTATACCAATAAAAGATAAGACATACAAAGCTATCTGCGAGGAACTGGAGCTAAAAAATATAGTACATAAAAACATAAAGGCTCTCACTGAACAGGATAAGAAATTTCTTGAAGCCTATTATGCCTATGAGGTCAAGCCGTTTCTTAATGCCTTTATTATCGATAAAAGACACCCTTTCCCGTTTCTTGCAAATCAAAGTATTTATGCGGTCGCAAAACTCGCTTCAAAATCTGCCGTCACAGTGGGTATAGTTAGCTGTAACGAGAAATTCCAGCGTGTGATCTTTCTTCCTGCTGACGAAGGGTGCATAAACTATATCCTTGTAGAAGAGCTTATTCTCCATTATGCTGACAAGGCTTTTGAGGGCTATAAAATAGAAGAAAAGGCTCTTATGAGAGTGACACGAAATGCCGACATCGACGTTGACGAGGGCTTTGACTCGGAACTTGATTTCAGACAGAATATGTCTGAGCTTATCAACAAGCGTAAACGCCTTTGTCCTGTGAGATTACAGCTTTCAAAGCAAATATCCGACACTGTGCTGAACGAACTGCTTTCAAGGTTGGAGCTTTCAGAAAAGCAAGTCTTTGTGGAGAAAACTCCCCTTGATATGTCCTATGTGTTCGCTGTGTTTGACAAGGCGGCAGACAGAAAAGAGCTTTTTTTCCCGAAGCAGGAGCCTCAGCCCTCTGCGATGATAGACCCGTCAAGGTCAATGATAGAGCAGATAGACGAAAAGGATCTTTTTCTGCACTATCCTTATGAGTCCATAAAGCCTTTTATCAGGCTTCTTGACGAGGCGGCAAAGGACGATAGCGTTACGTCTGTCAAAATGACTTTGTATCGTGTGGCGAAGAACTCCAAGGTCATAAAGGCGTTGTGCAACGCCGCAGAAAATGGCAAGGACGTGCTTGTGCTTGTAGAGCTGAGAGCACGTTTTGATGAGGAAAACAATATAGGGTGGTCAAAGCTGTTGGAGGAGTCAGGCTGTCATGTAATGTATGGTCCGCAGGGACTTAAAGTCCATTCAAAGCTTTGTCTTATTACAAGAAAAGTTGGCGACAGCGTAAAGTACACTGTTCAGGTGGGTACAGGAAACTACAACGAAAAGACCGCAGGGCTTTATACCGACCTTTGCCTTATGACATCAAACAATGACATTGCTCAGGATGCTTGCGAGGTGTTCAGAACGCTGTCAATGGGCGAGCTTGTGGAAAGCTCAAAGGCACTTATGGTCGCTCCCCACTGTCTGCAAAATAAGGTAGTGGAGCTTATGGATAATGAGATAAGCATTGCAAGAGCAGGCGGTGAGGGATATGTTGCCGCAAAGCTCAATTCTCTTACTGATAAGGTGCTTATGGACAAGATAATAGAATGTTCTCAGGCAGGCGTGAAGGTAGAGCTTGTTATAAGAGGTATATCCTGCCTTGTGGCAGGCGTGGAGGGCGTTACTGACAATGTGCAGATACGCTCAATAGTGGGCAGATATCTTGAACACGCAAGGATATATATTTTCGGCACAGGTGTTCGCAAAAAGGTATACATATCCAGCGCAGACTATATGACAAGAAACACCACAAGGCGAGTTGAGGTCGCCGCACCTATCCTCAGTGAAGAAGTAAAAAAACGTGTCCTCGATATTTTTGACACCCAGATGCAGGACAACGTAAAAGCAAGGATAATGCAGCCTGACGGAAAATATGTCCGTGCAGAGCGTGAAGATATCGCCATTGACGCACAAAGCAGATTTTATGCTGAAGCATACGCCAATGCACCAAAGCCTGCTCCTGTTAATGATTCAAAGGCTGTCGAGCCTGAAAAGGAGAAAAAGGGCTTTTTAGGCTGGCTCAAAAGGCTTTTCAGAAGAAAAAAGAAATAATATACAATGCGGTCATATTCTATATGGCTGCATTTTTTTTACAAAAAAAGGCGCTGTAAAAAAACGCGCAATAAAAAAAGACTGCAACCACCCTTAAAAGGGTAGGAAAGCAGTCTTTTTTG